>JAUIME010000160.1 GCA_030433195.1 bacterium | reverse complement strand
CCGCCCGGCGAACCTCTCGAACGACGCCTCGAAATGCGCCCCGCCGCGCGCGTCGTCGGACGCGTCCTCGATTCGTCGGGTCGACCGGTCGTCGGCGCGACTGTCGAGCCCGGCCGCGTCGGCACCGCGACGAGCCCCGGCTACACCCTGCGCAGCAGCGACCTGACGACGATCTCCCCGCGCCGTCCCGTCGACGCGATCACCCCGCGCGCCACGACCGACGGCCACGGCATCTTCCGCCTCGAAGGGCTCGAGCGCGGGCGCCTCCAGCTGCTCGTCCGCCATCCCGCGTTCGAGTACCCGACGATGCGCACGATCGACGTACCCGCGGGCGGCGACGTCACGCTCGGCGACCTGACCCTCGGCGGCCGCTGACGAACGGCGACGCGGCGCACGATCATCCACGCAATCGCGGTAACCGATCGACGCGCGCCGCATCGAACGACATTTTCGGAGGATCGACCATGAAGCTCGAGAACGCCCGCGTCCTCGTCACCGGGGGCAGCGAAGGCATCGGCTACGGCATCGCCGAGGCGATGATCGCCAAGGGCGCGAAGACGGCGATCGTCTCGCGCGACGAAACCAAGGTCCGCGCTGCGGCCGAGGCGCTCGGCGCGCACGGACTCGTCGGCGACGTCGGAATCGAGGCCGACGCGGTGCGCGTCACGGCCGAAGCGGTCGAAGCCCTCGGCGGACTCGACGTGCTCGTGAACAACGCGGGTTTCGGATACTTCGCCCCGCTCGTCGAAATGGACGCCGAACGGTTCGAAGCCGTCTTCCGCACCAACGTGACCGGCGCGATGCTCATGGGTCGCGAAGCGGCGCGACGGTTCGTCGAGCAGAAGAGCGGCCACATCGTGAATATTTCGTCGACCTCGGGACTCGCCGGTGGCAAGACGTCGTCGGCCTACTCGGGTTCGAAGTTCGCGCTGCGCGGCATGACCGAATGTTGGCGCGCCGAGTTGCGGCCGCACGACATTCGCGTGATGCTCGTCAATCCGAGCGAAGTGCAGACGCCGTTCTTCTCGAAGGTCGGCCGCGAGCAACAGCTTTCGGAAAAGAAGCTGCGCCCGATCGAGATTGCCGACGCGATCGTCGGTGCGCTCGAAATCGACGACCGCGGATTCATCCCCGAGTTTTCGGTGTTCGCGACGAACCCCTGGTAGTACGCGCGACGGCGGGCGTCCGTCACGCCGCGTGAATCATCGTCCCCGGAGCGTTTCGTCGGCGACGACCGGCGACTCGGCTCCGTCCTCGCGGCGGCCCGCGAACCATTCGCGCACGAAGGCGTGCATTTGCGGCTTGTCGCTGTTCCAGCGCAAGGCGCCCGTCGTCTCGTCGACGGCGATGTCGATCGCCGGATCGAAATCGTATCGGGCGAGGGACTCGTGTCGGCCGCGATACCGGCGGTCGACGATGGCCCCGTGCCAGAAGTGGTAGGCGACCCCGTCGATGTAGCCCAGCGCACCGCGTACCTCTTCGTAGACGGGCTCGGCCCACTCGAGGTAGTGTCGCCGCCGCGCCTCGGTCATCTGCATGTAGCCGACGGCGGCTTCGAACTCGCCCCACGCCGCGCACAACAGCAGGGCATCACCCCCGCCGACGATGCCGTACGGATAGAAGCCGCGCGTTTCGTAGACCTCGCGCCGGAATGCCCAGCCGAGCCCCATCCCGATGCGCTGTTGTTGCTCGGGGCCGGTGGTCAGCGCGCGGACGAGCCCGTCACGCCCCCCGGCGGCGAGCTTCGGCCCGAACGTCGGCTCGGGCGGACCCGCGAGCCGGAAGTCGGGACGCTCCGGGTCGCTCGACTCGGGCAGATTGCGTACCGCGCCCATGAGCTGCAAGAGCGGTGTGTCGTCGAGTCGCGTCTCCGCCTCGGCCGCCCAGTCGTCGCGTGCGAACGCGAGGTCCGCGTCGACCCACGCGACCTTGCGGCAATCGGCGGGAACCGCAGCGAGCGCGACGCCGAGCAGATGCTCTTTTTGCCACATCACGTCGCGCGCGCGCATGCGGACGATCGTATCGGCATCGTCGTCGGTCAGCACGAACGTCCCGTCGTACGAGAGTTCGACGGCGACGAGCGGCAGGCCGAGCGCTTCCCGGAAGGCTCGAAAGTTCACGAGCCGGCGCCGATACCCCATCGGATTGAAGTAACACGTGATCGCCCACATGGCGGCATCTCCCGAGCCGAGTTCACCCGCAAGACCGAGCCGACCACCATAGCGCACACGTTCCCTCGTGGCGAGTGATACGATCCGAAGATCGACGAAACCTCACGGATGCCGACACGGATCCCGCTCACGAGACGGAGGAAACCCCCATGGCCACACCACTCGACGCCGATCGCATTCAAGCCGCTCTCGAAGAGCTCGCGGGCTGGTCGCTCGAGGGCGACTCGATCACGCGGAGCTTCACGTTCGGTTCGTTCAAGGAAGCGTTGAGCTTTCTCGTGCGCGTCGGACTCGAAGCCGAAGACCACGACCACCACCCCGAGATCACGAACGTCTACAACCGCGTGAAGCTCTCGCTCAACACGCACGACGCGGGCGGCAAGGTCACCGAGAAAGACGTCGCGCTCGCGAAGGCGATCCAAGCGTTCGACTGGACGCGCTGACCGCGCGGTCCGCCCGGGCGACGGCCCTCCGTCAACCCGCGGCACGCTCACGCGAGGCGAGCGAGATGCCGACCGCGACGACGAACCCGATCGCGAATCCGGCCAGGTGGATCGTCGAGCTCACGACGGGCGTCATGACGTCGAACACCATCTGCACGGCGAGAACCGTCGTGAAGGCGGCGATCTGTCGTCCGAGCAGCGCGGTGCGCTCGCGCATCCACGCCACGAGCGCGAACCCGAGCGCAGCGCCGAGGATCCCGAGTACGCCGCCCGACGCGCCGACCATCACGACGGGATCGCCGGACTCGGCGCGCACCGCGATCGTCGCGAACGCGTTCGCGCCCACCATCGCGCCGAAGTAGCACACCACGAACCGCCACCGCCCCCAGATCCGCTCGACGTACGACCCGAGCACCCAAATCCCGAGCATGTTCAGCGCCACGTGCGCGAAGCCGTAGTGCAAGAAACCCGCCATGAAGATGCGCCACGCGGTTCCGGGAAACGGCTCCGACGCGACGACGAGCGCGCCGAGGTTCACGAGGTTCACGAGGTTCTCGGATCCGCCGCGCAGCTCGACCGCGAACATCGCCAGGTTGGCCGCGATCAGCCCTTTCGTCACGAGTAGCGATCGCGCCGCCGGGATCCCGAGCGAACGATAGCGCAGCTCGTGTCCCGCATTCGCCTCGAACGAGCGCAGCGCCTCGCGTGCGGTGGTCCCGAGCGACGCCTCGTCCAGGGTCGGCAGCGGCGATTCGAGGCGTCGACGACTCGCGAGCGCGACGTCCGGCGGCGCATCGGCGGCGAGACGCTCCAGTTCGCGCGCCGCCCGATCGCGATCCCCCGCGACTTGCCGCGCTACTGCGAGCCAGTAAGCCTTCGTCGCCGCGGGATACGACGCGAACGGCCCCTCCATCAGCTGCTCGGTGATCCCGACGCGGCCCGTGAGCGCGGCCACATGCAGGTCGGAAACCGTCCCGAGTCCGCCGGCACCGACGCGCGCCCGCGCGGCTTCGTGCCGCTCGAGCATCTCTTCCACGCGTCCGGTCTCGCCGAGCGCCCGCTCGTGATGCAAGATCGCCTCCACCGAAACGCCCGGCGCGGCGAGGTCGAGCGGACCGCTGGCACCCAGGCGGTCGAGGATCTCCTGCCACCGACCTTCGGCTCGCATGAGGTGCAGTGAGGCGAACCGAGCCAGGGGACTGTTCTGATGCGTTAGCGCGGTCAGCCGCACGCGCGCCGCGGCGAAGTCACCGCCGAGGATCTCGGCCAGGATGCTCACGCACTCGGGATACTCGCGCCACCCGTCCGCGGGATGCAGCCACGACATCACGACCGCCACGCGATGCGCCGCGCCGTAGCGACGATGCACCAGCAGTCGACCGAGCCACCGGCTGAGCACCATGGGCACCGCGACCAACGGAACCCACACCGCGGCGGCCATCCATCCCGCTCGCTCCGGCACGACGAACCACGCCCCGATCATCGAACCGAGCACGAGGGCTTGCACGAACAGCCAACCCGGATAGCGCCCGCGGAATCGCGCGGCGAGAACGACGAAGGCGAGGCCGGCGTAGAAGCCGACGATCCACATGAGCAGGCGGTTCAGATCCACGCAGGAGTGCTCCTGGTCGATGGCGGGAGTCGAACATTCGTAGGCGGAGCGGGCATTGTACTGCGCTCGAGACACGACTTCACGTTTGATGATGAAGTCCAAGCACGACAACGGGATATACGCTCGCGCGCCGCGAGGAGCCGAGCCGGCCGCGAACGGAGGCCTTGTGCCTCCTCGGGGCTCCGTGCAAGATGGGCCCCTGGAGAACCACGAGGCGCTGCAAATCCCCTGGCCAGCGCACCCTCGACGAACGGCCGATTCTTCGGAGAGTCTCGGCCGAGGCAAGCTGCCAGGCCCTGCTCGCATCCAGGGCCGTCACGCTCTCTGACCGACGAGACTCGCGTGAGTTCACGAAGAATCGACCGCTCATGCGAGGAGAGGCGGGCGCCGCAGGGAAGATTTGCCTGTTCGCCTTCGCGACAGAAACCGCTCCAATTGCCGACAGCACGTCCACGACCGGCGCCCTCCGTTCCGGGTGCCGGCGAGGCTCCAGTTTCGGAGCGGCGGTCTTTCTGGGGGACCGTCGGCTTCGAGTTCGTCAAAGGGTGGCATCTGAAGGAGGTGTGCACACGATGAAACGACTCATGACTCTCACCGTGGCGATGGTCGCCACCGGCCTGCTCGCGCTGTCGGCTTCGGCGCAACTGCAGGTCGTCGATTCGCAAACGGGGCTGATCAGCTTGTCGGCGGACGGGCTGGGCTCCAACACCGGAGGTACCGTCGATTACGACAAGCCCGTCGGCGCGACCGTCCGCAAGATCTTCGTCGCGGCCGCGAGCAGCTTCGATCGGATCATCGCCGACGGCGACATCACGATGGACGCGGGCTCGGGCGCGGTGGGCATCGCTTGGGATCAGTGCGTCTTCAACAATGCGGGCATCAGTCTCCCGACGTTCTTCCAGAACTGCTTCGCCGACGTCACGTCGCTGTTCGAAGCCGACCTCAACGCCGCGCCGGCCGGACCGGGAACGATTTCGGTGACCGAAGCCACGAGCGAGACGATCGACGGTGTCGCGCTCTTCGTCGTCTGGGACGATCCGAGCGTGACGACGCAGACGACTGTCGTCTTGCTGTTCGGGGGCCAGGACACGACGGGCGACCAGTTCAACATCACGCTCGCCGAGCCGCTCGACCTCGACACGGGCGTCGCGGACATGGGCCTCGCGATCTCGTTCAGCTTCCAGGGCGACCTCGGCTCGACGATGATTTCCGAGCTCGACGTCAACAGCCAGCGCCTCACGTCGTCCGCGGGGGGTGAAGACGACGGAGCCGCCTTGAACGGTGCGCTGCTCACGGTCGGCGGCATCGGGGATTCGAACGACAACCCGCCGGATCCGTTCGCGGGCTCCTCGAATCTCCGCGACGACGACGAGCTGTACTCGCTCATTCCGTTCGTCAACGAAGGCGATACGATCATCACCGTCGACACGCTGAACCCGAGCGACGACGACAACATCTTCTGCGCGTACTTCGTCACGTCGGTCCCGTCGATCGTCGGCGCCGGCATCACGCTCGCGCCGGTCTTCGCCGAGTGCATCGTCGGCGACGAGCACACGGTGACGGCGACGGTCGTCGACGAGGGCGGCAATCCCGTCGAGGGCGTGAGCGTCACGTTCACGATCCAGAGCGGCCCGCACGCGGGTCTCATGGGCATGGATACAACCGACGTCAACGGCGAGGCAACGTTCTCGTACGTCGGTACCGACGTCGGCGACGACACGATCATCGCGTGCTTCTTCGACGCGCAGAACGAAGAAGAGGTCTGCTCGAACATCGCGACGAAGTCGTGGGTCGAGTGCATGCTCTTCGCCGGTGTCGTGCCGACGGCGCAGCCTTTCGACGACCCGCTCGCCGGTCCCGAAGACATGCAGTACGTCATCCAGAAGGGCGCGCTGCAGTGGCCGGTCCTCGAAACGTCGATTCCGACGATCGAAGTCCCGGATCGCCCGCGCTTCGAAGGCATGACCTTCCGCATGCAGATCTGGATGCGCAATCCGACCGTCTTCCCGAACGATCCGTTCCAGGCTTCGAACGCACTCGAGTGGACGGTCGGCGGCGGCGCCCCGTCCGTGGTCGGCAACCCGGCCTTCATCAGCTTCACGGGCGGCCCCGCCGAGCGCGGCGAAGCGCTCGATCTCTCGTTCGACGTCACGGGTCTGTAATCGGACGGACGCGAAGCAAGGCAACAACCTAGCAACGATACAATCGACCGGATCGGCTGGACTCCAGCCGGTCCGGTCTTCTTTCTCGCGGGCTTGCAAAGAGCGGGAGCACGACCGACGACGCATGCGCTACAAGACGGTCCGCCGCGCGACCCCGCGTGGTACGATTCAGAGCCGTGCGAACCTGCCCTCGATCCCCCTCGCTGCCGCTGGTTTTCCTGCTCCTGGCGATGCTCCCGCTCGCCTGTCGGGTCACGCCTCCGGCCGTCGCGTTGCGGACGGACATCGGGACCGTGCGCGCGAACGACTCGGCCACCGCGGAACGCCTGGCGGTCTGGCTCGAAGAGTTGGTCCCGCGGATTCGGGCGCTCGTGCCGGGAACGAACGAACTGTCACCCGACGTCTGGCTGCAGACGCGGATCCGGCTGCGCCCTTTCGAAAGCGTCCCGGACAACGTGAACGGAATCACGGTCGGGAACGATCGGATCTTGCTTCGGGAGTCGGATCGAGAGCTGCGCGAGACGATGTGCCACGAGCTCGTCCATCACTCGCTCGCGCCCGAGTGGGAAACGCTCCCGACGATCATCGAGGAAGGGCTCTGCGAGGCCGTAAGTGAGCGAATCGCGGCCCGCGATCGGACTCGATTCCGCGTGAGCCGACTACACGGAGCGCTCCACGCATTCGGCGGGTTTCGCGGCGAGCTCCTCATCGCGATCGATGCGGGGGAGCGAGGTGCGATTCGCGAGTCCATCCCCTTTCGAGCGCGCGACGATCAACCGGCCGGTGCGCCGATCCACGATGCGTTGACCCTCCGCGGCGGAATGCACGACGTCTTCGCAGGACGACTCGGGACGCGACACTATGCGGTCGGGTACTGGATCGTCGAGCGGATCCTCCAACGTCGCGGCTTCGAGGGGCTTCACGACCTCGCGGTGCGCGCGGTCGACGAGGACCGCGAGACGATCCCTTCCGATTGGATCTACGATGCGGCCGCGCTTCCGCCCGACAGCACGACGTGGTCGCGCCTGCTCGTCGAGCGGCTCACCTTCGCGGAAGTGACCGAGCTCGCGCGAACGCTCGCGTCGTCCATCGCCGAGCGCACGGCGATCTACCTCGACCGCAACCTCCCGGCCGACTATCGGCTGACACCCGACCTGTCGGAGATCGAGATCTCGCTGCGTCTCGTCGATGTCTCGCATCACATCGACTTGCTCGCGATCTCCGAATTCCGCAAGGTCCTCGCGGAGCAGCTCGAGAGCTTCGAGAGGATCGAGCGGCGACGTGCGGTCCTCGCGATGGCGAAGCCCCGTTACCTTTCGACCGGAGTTGCCCGATGACCCCCGATTCACCCGAAGCCGGTGACGCTTGGCTCGAGGTGCGCGTCGCGGTCCCGCAGGCGTGGACCGAAACCGTCGCCACGGTTCTGACCGAGACGACCGGGACGGGTTCCGTGATCGGCCCCGTGGCCGAAGATCGCGACACGGCACCGGATGGAACCGAGTGGGTACGCACGTACGTGGCGCCCGGCGCCGAGGCGGCGTCCGCATGCGAACGTGTCACGCGCCGCCTCGAGGACCTCGTCGCCGCGGCCGAAGACTCCGAGCTTGCCGTTCTCCACCCTGCGATGCGCCGCCTCGACGACTCCGAATGGGTGGACTATTGGAAGCGCTTCTGGCGGCCATTCCGTGTGCGACGCGTGGCGATCGTGACGCCCGAACAGCGCCCCACGGTCGCGCTTCGCGACGACGACGTCGTGCTCCTGCTCGAGCCCGGACGCGCCTTCGGTACCGGACGCCACGCCACGACCCGCACGTGCCTGCTCGCACTCCAAGATCGGTTGCAACCGAACGACCGCGTCCTCGACTGCGGCTCGGGAAGCGGCGTGTTGTCCGTCGCGGCGGCGAAACTCGGCGCGCGTTCCTGCTTCGGTTTCGACATCGAGTCGTACGCGATCACCGTCGCCGAGCCGCTCGCGCGGGCCAACGGCGTCGACGATCGGTGTCGATTCGTGACGGCCGGCTTCGACGACGTCGGGGCGATCCTCGACGACGGCGACGCGACGACCGAGTTCGACGTCGTGCTCGCGAACATCTTCTGGGACGTGCTCGAAGCGCACGCGACCGACATCGCGAAACGCGTGGCCGACGACGGTTGGTACGCAGTCAGCGGTTGCCCGAAGACGCACATCGATCGTGTGGAGCGCGCGCTTCTCGACGCGGGACTCTCGATCGAGACCCTCGACGTACGCGGCAACTGGGCGACGTTTCTCGGGCGACGCGAGCGGTAACGGACGACGGAAATCGAGACCGGCTCAGTCGTTGTCGTTGTCGTCGTCGTCTTCGTGCTCGATCCCGAAGGTGGCGAGCCGGTGTCGCACGATCTCGCCCTCCGTCATGTAGATGACGTCTTCGGCGATGTTCGTCGCGTGGTCGGCGATGCGTTCGACGTTTCGCGAAATCGCGAACAGGCGGATCAGATCGTCCAAGCGCTCCGGCTGCCGCTGGATCTCGGTCTCCACCTTCTCGAACATGTCACGATTGATCGCGTCGACCTCGTCGTCCGCGCCGCACACTTCCTTCGCGGTGATCGCGTCCATGTTCACGAGGGAGTCGAGCGCGCGCTTGAGCATGCCTTGCGCCTTCTCGGCCATCCCTTGGAAGTCGAACGGCATCTTGAGGCGCTCGCGCTTGGCGAGGTGCCGACCCTGCTTGGC
>JAUIME010000159.1 GCA_030433195.1 bacterium | reverse complement strand
GAGTGTGTACACGTCGGGCGGTGCGAGGGGGCGGTCCTTCCCGACGACCTCGAGGACCGCGCAGTCGCGGCGATGCAGGCCGCGGACCCGCGACGCGGGACGTCGATGCTCGCGGACGCGCGCCGGGGAAACCCGACCGAGGTCGACGCGCGCAACGGGGCCGTGGTCCGAGCCGGGCGGCGTCATGGTGTCGACACGCCCGCGAACGAACTCGTCCTCGCGATGCTGACCGCAAGAGCGGAAGCCGATCCGCACCATGGCGTGCCGACGCTGCGTGTCGCGCGGCCGACGGCCGACCTCGACGCGACGGTCGCCCTCTACGTGGAGGGCCTCGGCTTGGAGTTGCTCGGTTCGTTCGAGGATCACGAGGGGTTCGACGGCGTCATGCTCGGGATCCCCGGGGCCGCGTACCACCTCGAGTTCACGCGCGAGCGCACGGCCGACCCGCCGGCGCGTCCGGACGCCGACGACCACTGCGTGTTCTACTGCCCGGATCGTGGTAGCTTTGAGGCTCGCTGCGACGCGATGAGCCGGGCGGGGTTTCGCACGGTGGTGTCGCACAACCCGTACTGGGACCGCCACGGACGAACGTTCGAAGATCCCGAGGGACGACGTATCGTCCTCGTGCATGGATCATCACCCGTGGCCTGAGAACGAGGGCAGCGGTTCGCGTGGCGAGCCGCACCGGCCTCCACCTGCCGCAAACGACCGAGGAGACGACGAGCTTCATGTTCGAATGGGTAACGAGCCTCGACGCTTGGATCGCGCTCGCGAGCTTGACGACGCTCGAGATCGTGCTGGGAGTCGACAACATCATCTTCATCTCGATCCTCGTCGCGAGGGTCCCCGAGAAGCAGCGGGAATTCGCGCGGCGCATGGGCCTGGCGCTCGCGATGATCGCGCGCTTGGGTCTGCTGCTGTCGATCGCGTGGGTCATGAGTCTCGAAGCGCCGTGGTTCACTCTGTTCGGCAACGAGTTCTCGGGCCGCGATCTGATTCTGATCGGCGGTGGGTTGTTCCTGCTCGCCAAGGCCACGCACGAAATCCACGCCAGCCTCGAAGGGGCGGGGCACGAAACCAAAGCACCGGCGGTCGCGACGCTCGGCAGTGTCCTCGTGCAGATCGCGTTGCTCGACCTCGTGTTCTCGCTCGACTCCGTGATCACGGCGGTCGGCCTCGTCGATCACTTGTCGATCATGGCGGTCGCGATCGTGATCGCCGTCTCCGTGATGCTGCTCGCGGCTCGACCGATCGGCAACTTCGTCGACCGGCATCCGACCGTGAAAATGCTCGCGCTGTCGTTCCTGATTCTCGTCGGGATGACGCTCATCGCGGAGGGCTTCGAAGTACACGTGCCCAAGGGCTACATCTACTTCGCGATGGCGTTCTCGATCGGCGTCGAGCTGCTGAACATGCGGATGCGAGGCAAGCGCGAGAAGAAGGCCGAACCCGTCAAGCTGCGCAAGGCCATTGAAGGGCCTGAGGCTCCGGAGGCAAAGGCATGACCGCGAGCCATCGCGTCCGAAGTCGGCGGGAGGTTGCGGCCCGACCTGCGCGATCCATCGCGAAGGCGTTCGTCGCGCCGCTCGTGGCCGCCGTCCTCGTTCTCGAAGGGTTCGTGTCGATCGCGGCCGCATCGGCGCGCGAAGACGAGTCCGTCACCGTTGCGCTCGACGCGCTCGAGGCCTCGGTGCAAGCGCTCCTCGAATCCGACGAGGTTCGCGATCGTGCGTGGGGCGCATACTACGTCGGCAAACACGGGCTCGACGGGCTCACCGATGATCTGCATCCGTTGCTGCTTCCGCGGAGCGCCGATCGCTCGGCCGAGCTCGTCGCGTTGACCGCCTTTGATTCACTGATCCGACTCGGCGCGCCGCTGTCGCCCGCGCTCTTGCGCGACCTCCCTCGGCAGTTCTGCCACGAGGCTGTCGTCGCGTCGCTTCACGATCCGCTTCCGCTCGCACCGGAGCTCGTCACGCTGGTCGGTGACGAGAACGCGCCGAGCGCGTGTCAGAAGGCTGTCGGCATCCTGCTGGCCGATGCGCGAACTCCCGGATTCGCGGCGGCGCGGCTCGCGGAGATGGTCTGTCGTGTTCACGTCAGCGTCACGTCGCCCGGAAAAGACGCGCGAAGCCAGCATTCACTGCGTGACTTGCCGGGCTACGAATCGCCGCGTGTCGTCGAAGACATCAGCGTCCCCGAGGGATTTCCGCCCGTGCGTCGCTACCGACTTCGCGACACGATGCACCGCGGAGCGCGACTCGTTCTCACGCAAGGCGACGAGCGCGTGTGGCTCGAGACGATCGACGTCACGCCGGGCCTTCCGGCTACGTACGTTTCCCAGCGCTCGGTCGAAGGGGATCCGCGCGAGCGTTACGCGATCCTCACTGCATGGGCTGGAGTGCCCGAAGACCGCGAGGCACGAACGCGCATGCTCGGAGGGTTTCATGACGTGACCTGGTCGAACGCGGCGCAGCTGCGACGCGACGTCGATCGCATCCGATCCGCGCAAAAAGCGAGGGTGCGGAGCTTCGCGGCGAAGCTTCGCGATGCGGGAGCCTTGACGGAGGCCGAGTACCAAGCCGTGAATCCGAAGATCATCGTGAAGCTGCACGACGCGCGTTCAGGCCGCGACGCGCGTTCGCCGCTTCCCGAGTTCGGACCGGCTGCCGATGCCGACATCGACGCCAAGCCCGACGTCACGATCGGGTCGGTCTCGTGGTATCGCGACTACGACACGGCGCGATCGATCGCGGTGCGGCGCGGCAAACCGATGTGGCTCCACTTCGGCGAGCACCCCGGCTGAGCGGGCTGCCGTCACTTCGCGAGCGGTCCGCTCCGCGATCCACGAGTTGCCGAGGCGGCACGTGCCTTCGTCCCCGTTTTCGTCGATACGCTGAACGATCTCGAGACGACGCGGCGCTTCGGCGAGAATTGGGGCAGCTACCCCGTCCTGCGCATCCACGATCACGAGGGGAAGGATCTGGCCGGACGGATCGACGGGAATCGTGTGGCCGGCGAGATCCCCGTCGCCGACGTTCTTGCCCAGCTCGAGCGGGGCCTCGCCGCCTTCGAGGCGCCCGCGTCGAAGGAGTAGCAGCGGGGGAGATCTCGACATCCGGGAATTCGTCAAGTCGGGCGGCTCGTCGCCGAGAATGACGAAGCCGGGCTCCCCGTCTCTGCCGACGGTTTCTGGAGGGTTCCCGCGGTGCGAATGCCGTTCGGGACGAGTCCTCCCACTGACTCCTCACCCCCGATTCGAGGTCCCGCCGTGGTCTTCCCGACTCCTCGCGCCATTGCCCTGCGTTCGCTTCTCGTTCTTCTCACCCTCGCCGGTGGAACTCTGTTCGTACCGGGCTGCGGAGGCGACGGTCCGTCGAATCCTGCCGATGCAGGATCGGCGTCGAGCGCCGCGCCAGATGGGTCGAACGCGCCCGCATCGCTCGATCGGCACGGCGGGGAGTTTCGTCTCTCCTTGAGTGGCGTCGCGTGCCTCGATCCGGCCCGCTCGACCAGCCTGAGCGAGAATCTCGTACTCGGACAGATCTTCCAAGGTCTCGTACGCTTCGACCCCGAGCTCCTCATCGTGCCCGATCTCGCCAAGACGTGGTCGCTGTCCGACGATCGCCGCGTCTATACGTTCACGCTGCGCGAGGACGCGCGATTCCACAACGGACGCCCCGTGACCGCGGCGGACGTGCAGTACTCTTTCGAACGAATTCTCGAGCCGCGGACGGGTTCGCCGGCTCGAGCGTATCTCGAGGCCTCGCTCGACGGCGGGATCGACGCCATCACGACGCCGTCACCCGATCGCGTGGAGATTCGCCTGGCCGAACGAGATCACGTGTTCGTGAGTTTCCTCGCGATGCAGCACGTCAAGATTGTCCCTCGCGAGGCCGTCGAGGCCGGAGACTTCGCTCGCGAACCCGTGGGGAGCGGCCCGTTCCGTTTCGTCGCTTGGGAGGGAGACCGCATCGAGCTCGAAGCGTTTCGGTCCGACGAGAACTCGGTTCCGTTCCTCGATCGACTCGTGTTTCGCGACTTCGATCGTGAAGAAGAGAAGGTCGCGCTGGTCGCGAACGAGCTCGATTACCTCATCGTCGCGCCCGACGAACTCGAGACGATCGCCGAGCTCGAGTCGTTCCTCAAACACCGAGCGTCGACGCTTTCGATGCACTTCCTGGGCATGAACGCTACGCGACCGCCGTTCGACGATCCGCGGGTGCGCGAGGCGATGGCGTTCGCGATCGATCGTACGGGACTCGAGCACGCGACGGGCGGTCGCGTCAAGGCCGCCAAGGCGCTGTTGCCGCCCGGATTGCCGGGATACGATCCCGACCTCGATGCCTACCCCTTCGATCCGGCGCGCGCGACGCGACTCCTGGCGGAAGCCGGATTCGGCGGTGAGGAAGGAGTCGCGTTTCCCGAGGTCGAACTGTTCCTCGGGCGAATCCCCGAGCAGGTCGAGCTTGCCGAAGTCATCCAGGCCGACTTGCGCGCCGTCGGGATCGACGCGCGCGTTCGCATTACGGACGACTACCGCCGATTCGTCCAAGAGCTGCGCGAGACCGACCTTTGGGTGCTCGGTTGGGGAATCGACTACCCCGATCCCGACAACGTGTTCTCCAACCTCTTCCGCAGCGACGCGCAGTACAACTTTACGGGCTACGCGAACGAGCGCGTCGACGCGATCTTGCGGGAAGCCCGACACGGGGAGGGGGCGCGCTTGCATCGTGCGAAGCTCTACCGCGAAGCGGAGGCGCTCGTGCTCGCCGACCACGCCGTCGTGCCGCTGTTCCACGATGCCGCGGTTCACTGCGTTGCGGGACCGGTCCGCGGGATCGAAGTCAACGCGCTCGGACTCTACTACAGCCGTCTCGATCGCGTGTGGATCAGCGATGGGGAGCTCACGGCGACGACGACGAAGACCCGACGCGAGTCCGGCTTCTGAGCTCTTGGATCGTCGAGTCGGGTCCGTGAGGGCGCTCTTCGGGGGCCGCTTGTTGTATTGTGCTCGTAAGTGGCATTGCGCCTTGCCTTTGAAGGATTCGGCGGTAGTCTTCTTGTCCCAATGCGGAGCGACGGCTCCGCCCCTGCCGGGTATTGAGAAGGAGACTGCATGCCGAAGAAACGCTTGGTGTCCATTCGTCGGGCGATCGTCGCCCTGGCGATGCTCGTCGCGCTGAGCCTCTTGCTCCGCTTCGCGGACCAAGGGCCATCCGACGAACCCGCCTTCCGCCCACCTATCGAGTGGGTGGTCAACCGCCCTGATCCCGCATCCGCGCCCGCCTGGACACCGCCGGCGCCCGAGGATCGTGAACCTGACGAAGCCGTGGCCCCCGCGGAGGGTGGGACGCCGGCGATCGATCCGCGCGAGAAGATGTCGGGAGTCTTGGCCGAGGCCGTCGAAGACGCGGATGCTGACGAACGCTTCCGAGTCATCGTGCAGCCGCGCCGGACGTCGCTCGATCCGACGGCCGACATCCGGGCCATCCGCAGCTACTCCCGCAGCGAAGGCCTGAACGCCATCTGCGATCTCGATTTCATCGGGGCGTCCGTGTACGACCTGAGTCGGGACGAACTGCTCGCGATGTCGAGTCGAGAAGAGGTGGGCCGCGTCTCGTACGACTTGCAAGTGCAGTCGACGGGCGAAGTGTGGGACGGGTCGATGGAAGTGCTCGGCGCGGACCAGGTCTGGGCCGGGTCGAAGAAAGTCCCGGGCTACACCGGAGCGGGCGTGACTGTCGCGGTGATCGACTCGGGGGTCGACGGCGGTCATGTCGACTTCCAGCGAAGCCGCCTCAAGACGCGCGTGACGGAGCAGACGTTCGTGAAGCGATTCGGCGACGACTTCGGCCACGGAACGCACGTGGCAGGGATCATCGCCGGGAACGGAAAGCACCTCTCACGTCTCGTCGAACAAGACGAAAACCCCGCGATCGGTGTCGCGCCCAAGGCGAAGATCTTGTCGCTGCGCGTGCTCGACCAGAACGGCAAGGGGTATGCGAGTGACGTCATCGCGGCGATCGCTTACGCGACGCTCTTCAAGGACTGGTACGGCGTACGCGTGATCAACATGTCGCTCGGCGGCCCGGTCACGCAGTCCTACGAGTTCGATCCGCTTGCACTCGCGTGTCGACTCGCCGTCGAGATGGGCGTGACGGTCGTTTGCTCGGCCGGAAACTCGGGATCGAGTGACGGCGAGAAGGTCTTCGGGAGCATCAGTACGCCCGGGAACTCGCCGTGGGTCATCACGGTCGGTGCGACCAACAGCCAGAGCACGACGCGGCGTCCGGACGACACGATCGCGAAGTTCAGTTCGCGTGGGCCGACGGCGGTCGACGGACTCTTGAAGCCCGACCTCGTGGCTCCCGGAGTCGGGATCGTGGCCCCGCAGCCCATGGGGCCGGACTTCATCAACGAGAACTACCCCGTGAAGTACGAGCTGCGCGACGGGTCCGGCGAGCACTACATGGTGCTGAACGGGACGTCGATGTCGGCGCCGATGGTCTCGGGTACGCTCGCTCTCATGTACCAGGCGAATCCGGGGCTGACGCCGAACATGGCGAAGGCCGTACTCATGTACACCGCCGAGAAGATGACCGAGCCGAGCGTGCTCGAGCAAGGTTCGGGTCTCCTCAATACCGAGGCCGCCGTGCGCATGGCGCTCGCGCTTACTGCCGGTCAGAAGCTCCTCTCGGTCGGTGAATTCCAGCTCGATGCCTCGGATCCGCACGAAGCGCGCGGCATGCTCGAACCCGTTTCGTACATCGGTAACGAGAAGGTGTACTGGGGGGCTTCGTTCATCTACGGCCGCAGCGTCGTCTGGGGGGCCGGTTCGATCCTCGCGGACGAGATCCTTTGGGGGAACGGACGCATTTGGTCGGACACGATCCTGTGGACTCACGGGGAACCCTGGTACGACGAACTCATGGCCACGAAGACCCCGGTCTTCGGGAACACGATCCTGTGGACCCATGGCGGCCTCGGTGGGCTCGTCTGGTCCGACACGATCCTGTGGACGTACTTCGACATCCCGGGCTTCGACCCGAACAACTACGTCGTCTCGGAGACGATCCTGTGGACCTACTCGGACATTCACTCGCAGTGGAACCGTTCGATGGTCGATCCGACGTCGGTCGAGGCCGAAGGCCACGGGGTGCTCGTCGAAGGCGAGGACTACCACGCCACGGGCGCGGAGTTCATCGACGAGAGCTCGCCGTACTATCCGCGTGAGTAGTCGCGGGTCCGTGAGGATCGAGCGACACGACGATCGATGAGAAACGGGGAAGACCCGAAGCAAGCGCGGCGCCCTCTCGACTTCGAGAAGGGCGCCGTGCTCTTTTGTCGGGTAGCGTTCGTCGGCGGATCGCGCCGTAGCCCGGGGAGGCGCGGCGCGGCAATCGCTCTATCTCCCTTGTCGATACGGATCTGGGCGGAATATCCTTGGCTTTTGTCGACGATTCGGGGTATTTTTTTCGAGCGATCTCCCTGGGCGGTCGAGATCGTCGATGCAGCGTCCCCCTCGATTCGCGCGTTCCTCGCGCTCCCACAGCGTGCTTGCCGACAACGAGTGCGCCCGACGACGAGTCTGCTCGACAACATGGAACACCATCCCCCGATCGAACTGACGCCGAAGACCAAGAAGGTACTCGCGGTCTTCTTCGTCCTGTGCGCTCTCGTGGTGCTTCTCGATGCCTTCGATCTCGTCGGTCGATGGACGGGCTCGCACGCGCTCGAGTTCAAATCCCACCGCCACTACGACGTCGAAGGCTGGTTCGGCTTCTACGGCGTCTACGGCTTCATCGGGTGCGTGCTGTTGGTGCTCGCGGCCAAGGTGATGCGCGTGTTCCTCATGCGCGGGGAGGACTACTACGATGGGTAGTCTGCCTCCGTTCGTGATCTTCTTCGTCGGCGGGATCCTCGCGGCGTTCTTGCGCGGCCGCGCGCGCTCGGCGATGCTTCTCGCGGTACCCGTCGTCGGTCTCGTGAACCTCCTGTCGATGGCGCATGGCGATCACGGGGTGATCGACTTCCTCGGCATGTCGCTGACGCTCACGCACGTCGACAAGCTGAGTTTCCTGTTCGGATTGCTGTTCCATCTCGCGGCGATCGTCGCGATCTTCTTTTCGCTGCACGTGAAGGACACCGTGCAGCACGTCTCGTCGACGATCTACGTCGGTGGGGCGCTCGCGGCCGTGTTCGCGGGCGATTTGTTCACGCTGTTGCTCGCGTGGGAAGTGCTCGCCGTGAGTTCGGTGTTCTTGATCTGGGCACGGCGCGAGAAGGACTCGTTCGGCGCGGGGCTGCGTTACCTGATCCCGCAGCTCGGTTCCGGCGTGCTGCTGAGGATCGGTATCGCGCTGCACTACGGCACGGCGGGGTCACTCGCGGTCGAGTCGCTCGAGCTCGGCAGCGTCGCGACGTGGTGTCTGTTCCTCGGCATCGGGATCAAGTGCGCGTTTCCGGGCTTCCACACCTGGCTCACCGACGGCTATCCCGCGGGGACGCCGACCGGCACGGTGTTCCTTTCCGGGATCACGACGAAGGTCGCCGTCTACGCGATGGATTGTGCGGACCTCTCCATCACCGGCAACCGCATCGCCGATTGCCGCAACGGCGGCATTCTCGTCCACCGCAGCGCGCCCGGGCGGGACGGCTCACGACCGGAACCAGTCGACGGTCTCGATATCATGGACGTTGTCCTCCCACTGGCAGATCACTTCCGCAGGTACCTGTGCGATTGGCACTTCGCGCTGATACTCCAACTGCGCCTCGAACGAGGAAGCCAGCTGGAGGTAGCCCACGATGTGCATCCGCAGCAGCCACAGAAGCCGAGTCTCGTCGTCTGCCTCCTCAATTGCCCCGTCTGAATCAGAGGCCATTTTGTCACTACCGTGCGCGTGATCTTGACGACCCGGATGTGAGTCGTCCCACCGAGGGGAGCCACCCCTGTGTTGAGTATGGCAAAATTCGGTGCCGACGACATAGGCTAGCAGTCGACGGCGATTCACGAAGTCGGCAGCGTCCGCGTGACCATCAGTGGGCGCAATGAGTGAGGCATGCTGCGGCATCGACTGCGACCATCCCGGTCGTGCTCCC
>JAUIME010000943.1 GCA_030433195.1 bacterium | reverse complement strand
AGAAAGCGCGACGGCGTGCGGCGACGAACGAAACCGGGATCCGCATCGTGGGCGCGCGTACGCACAACCTCGATGGTGTCGACGTGAAGATTCCGGACGGGAAGATGACCGTCATCACGGGCGTCTCGGGATCCGGCAAGTCGTCGCTCGCGTTCGACACGCTGTTCACCGAAGGGCAACGCCGTTTCGTCGAGTCGATGTCGACCTACGCGCGCCGCTTCCTGGGGCGGCTCGATCGCGCGCCCGTCGACAAGATCGAGGGGCTACGTCCCGCGATCGCGATCGATCAGAATACCCCCACGCGCAACCCGCGCTCGACGGTGGCTACCACGACCGAGATCCACGACTACTTGCGACTGCTCTACGCGCGCGTCGGTACGCAGCACTGCCCGACGACCGACGTCGAGCTGCGGACGTTCACGCCCAGCACGGCGTCGCGCGAGATCGTGAAGACGCACGATGGCGAGACGGTGCTCGTGATGGCGCCGTTGCGCCTGCCCGGGAAGTCGCTCGATCTCGCACTCGCGGACGCGAAGCCGTCCGACGAGGCATTCGACGACCTCCGCAAGCGCGGGTTCTTGCGCGTGCGTATCGACGGGGAGGTGTTTCGCCTCGACCGGAAACCGACGGCGACCGCGAAGAGCACGATCTGGCTCGTCGTCGACCGTGTCAAGGTCACGTCGAAGTCACGCGGGCGGCTGACCGACTCGCTCGAGCAGGCGTTCGCCGAAGGGCGCGGAGTCGGCGCGGTGCTCTCGACGACGCGTGACGCCGAAGACGTGTTCCCGTCGTTCCCCTACGCGATCGGCTCGGACTATCGGGGCGTCGACGAATTGTCCCCGCGCATGTTCTCGTTCAACAGCCACCTCGGTGCCTGCCGACGGTGCGACGGCCTGGGTTTCACGGGCAAGAAGCGGCCCGTGGTGTGCGCCGATTGCGCCGGGGGACGTCTGCAGCCGCCGTCGCTCGCGGTGCGCGTCGGGGGGCGTCGGCTCGCCGAAGTGCTCGCGATGACGGTGACCGAGGCGATGGCGTTCTTCGACGGGCTCCGTCTCACGAATACGCAGGCGCGGATCGCGCAGCAGGTGCTCTCCGAGACACGCGGGCGGCTGGCATTCCTCGACAAGGTCGGACTCGAGTACCTCACCCTCGATCGGCGGTCGGCGAGTCTCGCGGGCGGGGAGTCGCAACGGATCCGCCTCGCGACGCAGATCGGCAATCAGCTGATGGGGGTCCTCTACGTGCTCGACGAGCCGACGGTGGGCCTGCATCCGCGCGACACCGATCGATTGCTCGCGACGCTCCACGAGCTGCGCGATCAACGCAACACCGTCGTCGTCGTCGAGCATGATCCCGCGTTCTTCCGGCACGCCGATCACCTCATCGACATGGGGCCGGGGGCGGGTGTGCACGGCGGAAAGGTCCTCGCGAAAGGGACGCTCGAGACGATCATGAAGTCGCGACGTTCGATCACGGGGGCGTATCTCTCGGGGCGCAAGACGATGCCGGTTCCCGAGACGCGTCGCACTCCCGGTGAGGCGGCGTTGGTGGTGCGTGGCGCGCGCGCGCACAACCTCGCGAACGTCGACGCGAGCTTCGCGCTCGGGCTGTTGCACGCGGTGTCGGGTGTGAGCGGAAGCGGGAAGAGTTCGCTCGTGATGGACGTACTCGCACCGAACGTCGTCGCGGCGAAGAAGCGGACGCCGAAAT
>JAUIME010000158.1 GCA_030433195.1 bacterium | reverse complement strand
CCGAGCGTTCGAGGGCGGTTTCGCGGAGGCGGTGCTCGGGAGCACCGTCGCGCGGGAGACGGGGCTGCGCCCGGGGGATACGTTTCATCCGAGCCACGGCGTTTCGTTCGATGCGCACACGCACGACGACGAATACACCGTGGTCGGCATTCTCGAGCCGACGAATTCACCCTCGGATCGCGTGATCTGGATCCCGATCGAGGGGATCTTCCACATGGACGGGCACGTGCTCCGCGGCGCGGGCGAGGACTACCACCCGCATCACCACCCCGGTGAAGAGATCCCCGACGAACACAAGGAAGTGAGCGCCGTCATGCTCGCGTTTCGCAGTCCGCAGCTCGGGTTCGAGATGTCGATGGCGATGCGTCGCGATCGCGACGACGCGACGATCGCGTTTCCGATCGCGCGCGTGATGGCCGAGCTGTTCGATCGGTTGGGCTGGGTGCATCGCGTGTTCGCGGCGGTCGCGTATCTCGTCGTCGTCGTGTCGGCAGCCGGAATTCTCGCGAGCGTCTACAACACGATTCAAGCGCGCCGGCGCGAGTTCGCGATCTTGCGTTCGATCGGCGCCAAACGGAAGACCGTGTTCGCGACGATCGTCGGCGAGGCCGCGACGATCGCGGCTCTCGGGGCGCTCGGCGGCTACGTCGTGATGTTCCTCATCCTCACGATCGCGCGCGGCATCGTCCTCGAAAGGACCGGCGTGGTGCTCGATGCATTCGCATGGCATCCCGCGCTCGTCGCGACACCGTTCGGCATGATCGGGCTCGGCATCCTCGCGGGAATCGTCCCGGCGTGGAAAGCCTACACGACCGACGTCGCCACACACCTCGCCCCGACGCAGTAACGCGCCCACACGCGCTCGATCAGAGCGCTGGACGAGCGGGCTCGGTCAGGTCGACCTCGAGATGCTTGCCGTCGGTCAGGATGATCTGGCCGCGCGATGCCGTCTTGAACTCGGCGCGGTCGAGATCGACGTCGTCGTCGAGGTGGTAGACGATGAGCGTTCCCGACGACAACGAGACGATCTTGCGTGTGCTTCCCTGCTTGCGCAGGATCTTCCCCGTGAACGCGTCGAAGACGAACGACCGGCCTTCCACCTTGGCGACACCCTCGAAGCAGTCGAGCACCGTGCCGAGGAAGTAGCGCGGGGCATCGCCATCGTAGAGCCTCCGATGCGCGACGAGCACCTTGTCCCCGCGATCGAGGATCACTCGCGGATCTCCAGCGGGAGGCGGAAGATCGGACGTTTCGCGAAGTCGGTGTGAAGCAAGACTTCACCTTTGCCCGGCTCGAGCGGTTTCCGTGGCGTCAAGGTGATGATGTAGACGGGACCACCCTTGTCTTCGAAGGTCGTCTCGACGTCGAAGACGTCGGGCTTGCACTCGACGCGGTCGAGGTTCAGCGTGGATCGCGGCGGACCCCCGAGGCGAATCTTGATGGCGTCGGTGCTCCCGGCCGGCGCGCCGAGCATCTTGGGGTGCGTCACGACCTCTTCTTGGATGTGTCCCGAGAAGCGAACGACCTGCGGTCCGAGATCGGGCAACGAAGTCTTGATGGTGAGGGTCGCGTGGACGAAAGCCTGCCCGGTTTGTGCGAGCAGTTCGTTCGGATCGGTGATGCGGGCGTCGATGCGGATACCCTTCTTGAGTTTTTCTTCGATCGGCTCGGTTTCGAAGACGAGCGCGTCGCTACTCGACTCGATTTCGAGGATCTCGATGTCGCGCTCGGCGAGCCAGGTCACGGTCACGGACTTCGGAGGGAACGCCTCGCCTTGCTTGATCTTGCCGAGCGCGACGTTGTTCGAGGGCTCGACCCAGAAGAACTGTCGGAAGACCGCTTCGACCGTGAGGCGCAACGGCGAGTCCGGGCAGTTCGTGTGCACGTCGATCCACTTGCGCCGCTTGCCGGTGTCGTCGGCCTTGAGTTCGACCGTGATCGTGCCGGTGCCGCCCGGAGGCACGGCTTCGTCCGTGTACTCGGCCACGGTGCACGACGTGCAGTTGGGCGTGAGGCGGTGGATCACGAGATCGCTGCCGCCCGTGTTCTTGAACTCGAACGTCGTGCTCAGCCTCTCGGTCGTGTAGTGGCGCCCGAAGTCGTGGAACGTGCTCTCGAACTCGATCACCGGCGGCGAGCCGTCGGCGGCGATCGACGCGAGCTCTCGGTCCGTGTCGGCGGTCGCCGTTTCGGACGTCTTCATCGCGGGCTCGGGTTCGGTCTTGCGGGAGCCGTCGTCGGCGCGCTCGGGCTCGGGCTCGTCATGACCGCGTGCATCGGGACCGTTGGCTGGATTGCCGTGGACGTCGCCGTGCAGCGACGTCTCGGTTTCGGATGCTGCGGAGTCGTGATTGCCGCCGCACGCGACGAGGCCGATCGCGGACAGCGCGACGAGGCTGACGACGAGCCATTTCGAGAGGAGTGTCATGACGGTCCTCGTGATTCTCCGGGCGGTCGCGTCGGTCGCGGCCGCGAGTCGTTGCGGTCGAGAATCGGACCCGATCCGCGGGCTCGAATCGATCCGACCAGTCTTCGAGTGTATCCCTTCGACCTGCGGGGCGCGAGACCGGAGGCGCTCGATCTCGTTCAGAACGGGGCGAAAGCCGTGTTTCGGTCGAGGATGACGAGAATACGGCACCGACGGGCCCGGTGTTGGCTCGCCTGTCGTCACGGTCCGCGATCGGGAAGAATGGGGGCGACGAGGCCTCGAGAATGACGAGAGCCCGGAGATCTTGGGATCTCCGGGCTCTCGATGCATCGTATTCGGATGGTCGCGTGTTGCGCGCGCGAGGCGCGAACGCGCGTTACTGCAGGATGAGACCGACCGCGTTCGAGACACTCGCGGGGCGCGAGCTGCTGGCCGCGGGGTTGATCATGATGCCCTGCATCGTCCAGCAGGAGCCGGCCGGCATGTTGGTCGTGTCCCCGCTCGGGTTTGACCACATGATCGACGGCGCCTTGGGCGGATCGGCGATGGTCGCGCCGAAGTAGTGCGACGCGCCGAGGCGGTTCGTTCGGCCGATGTTGTTGAAGATGGCCATTTCGGTCGCCGGTCGGACGTCGAGCATCGGGAAGCAGATCGGCCCGAGCTGAGCCGGCAGCGAGTTGATCGTCGTTTCGTCCGGCAGGCCGGCGTTCCACCAGTGGACGAACTTTCCGTTGCCTCCGCCGCTCGGCGCCGAGGCGTTGACCTGCAGGAAGTTCGTGGCCGGCAGTTGGACGATGAAGTCGGTGCCTCCGGCCTGGAGGTTGATCTTGAAGAGTATTTCGTTGTCGACGCCCTGGCAGTTGGAGAGACCCTTCTTCTGCTGCGTCACGAAGACGGTGTTGATGATTCCGTCGGCGACCATCGCGCGCTTCTGACCGGCGCTCGACGTGTACTCGGCGAAGCTCTGGATGAACGTCACGCCGGCCGGGGTCAGCGTGTCGACGAAGTTCCAGGTGTCGGGGCATCCGCCGTTGCAGTCGAACTGCCCGGCGCGCGTCACCATTCCTTCGGCGCCCGTACCGGACGTGGCGACGAGCTCGGCGTTCGTGCCGCACGCGGACGGGTCGACGGCGTCGTCGAGCCCGTTACCGAACGCACCCTGACCCATCTGATCCGGGTTCAGGAACGTGCAGCCGAAGGTCATCTGCACGGGGTTGAACTGGTAGATCGTGTCGTTGGCGATGTCTTCGTAGTACATGTCGTAAGGCACGCCGGAGTTGTCGTTGGTGCAAAGAGGCCCCGGCAGACCCGCGGTACCGAGCACGAACGAGCGACCCGTCGCGACACCGGTTCCCATCTGGTATTCGATGACCTGACGCGGCGACGGCTGGTGCTGGATCATCCAGTACGTGTTGTTCGTCTGCGTGTCGAAGGCGACGCCGAGGTTCGACGCGGCGATCGAAACGGTCGACCAACTCGAGATCAAGTTGCAGTTTTCGTCGATCCGGTACATCGCGTACGGGGCGGTTTGCGTCCCGATGATGAACTCGACCGGATTCGTCGTGCCCTTGATCTCGCTGACACCGAAGATCGAGCCCGTGAACGAGAGCGAGCAGTCGATGGCGTCGCCTTGAGCTTGGGTCTCGTCGTACTCCATCGTGTAAGGCGGCAGATAGAGTGCGGTTTCCGCGTTTTGCTGAGCCGCGGCGTCGATCGTGAGCGCGAGGCTCAGGAGCAGCGCGAGCAAAGCGATGGTGGAGAGCTTCATCCCGTTTGAACCCCCTGTCTCTAGAAAAAGCATGTCATGTGTGTCGGTGCCGAGACGATCGGCGCAGGCCGGTCGTGCTCGAGCGAACGGTGGCTCGGGTGCGAATCGTCGCGCGAGACCTTCGGACGGAGAGCCGGGATCGGTGTGCAGCCCGTTCCGGCGGGCACATCGCGTGACCGCGACCGCCGCGTCTTCGTCGTGAGTCTCGTGTCGGCCGGATTCTCAACCTCGAGCGTCGAATCTATGGTAGCCGGACCTCTTGGGGTCGGGGCCGTTCCGGCATGTCAGGCCTCGAGACTGCCTCGGCAGAGTCTCGAGTCGCCGGACGTCGCTCGCGCCGTTTTCTTCTCAAAGCGGTGCGGCGGTGTCGGATCGACCATGCGAGAACTGGCATTGTACTCGGGATCTCGCAGTAGCGGAAGACCATAGGCAGAACGCGATGTTCACCCATTCGGTGCGACAATTTGCCACAAATCGCTTGCGTCTCTCGGCTCCGAAATGCAAAATCCCCGCTTCGACGAGAGCTAAGTCGATTCACGGGAAGACTGTAGATTCCTCGTGCACCGGGCGGTACACGAACGAGCCTCATCCGACCGACTCCCCCTCCCCCCGGACTGCGACGATCTGCCCCTTGTTCGATCTCCGAAAGGTGATAAGTATACGGGCCACTCGATTCGACTCGATATGGGGGCGTCCCGATATCGAAGCGTTCCGACGGTGCCCTGGAGTCGGGGTCCCGATGTCGTTTGCGGTGACCCGAGGTTACGTGCTGGCAGACCTGACGCGCTGGCGGACCTGACGAAACGTCGAGCCCCGGTTCCGTGTCTTCTGACGACGACGCGACCTGCGTGTCGCTATCTTGACCGCCGAGGATCTTGAATGAAGTTCCCGCTTTGGAGCAACAAGGCCTTCGTGCTCGGCCTGGTATTTCTGGGCTCCGTGCCGGTTTACCTGATCTGCGTGGTGGCCTTCGCGACGATGCCCGGAACGGTGTCGGTGGGCTACGCGCCGGAGCAGCCGGTTCCGTTCAGCCACCGCTTGCACGCGGGGGATCTCGGCCTCGACTGCCGCTACTGCCACAACACGGTCGAGGATTCGGCCCACGCGGCCGTGCCGCCGACCCACACGTGCATGAACTGCCACACGAACATCCGCAACGACAGCGCGCTGCTCGCGCCGATCCGCGAGTCGTACGAGACGGGCAAGCCCGTCGAGTGGAACCGCGTGCACGACTTGCCGGACTACGCCTACTTCAATCACAGCGCCCACGTGACGCGCGGCATCGGATGCGCGTCCTGCCACGGCCGCATCGACACGATGGAGGTCGTCACGCAGCAAGAGCCGCTGTCGATGGGCTGGTGCCTCGATTGCCACCGTGAGCCCGAACAGCACTTGCGCCCGCTCGATCGCATCACGGACATGGAGTGGGCCCCCGAGAACCAGCTCGAAATCGGCCGCCGACTGCGGGAGGAGTACAACATCAACCCCTCGACGAGTTGCTCGACATGTCATCGCTAAACGCAAACGACACCGACACGTACGCGCCGGGTAACGGAAACGAGCCGGTCGCGGGCAAGGCGTACTGGCGCAGTCTCGAGGAACTCGAGCAGACGCCCGAATTCGCCGAGATGCTGCGCCGCGAGTTCCCGGACGACGACCCGCAGAAGCTGCCGCCGTTCACGCGGCGTCGGTTCCTCCAGCTCATGGGGGCTTCGATCGCGCTCGCGGGCACGACCGGATGCTGGCGCGCCGAGAAGATCCTGCCGTTCGCGAACCGGCCCGAGGGTCGGATTCCCGGCAACGCGGAATACTACGCGACGGGCGTCGACATCGGCGGCGTCGTCCGCGGTGTGGTCGCGACGAGCCACGATGGGCGTCCCACGAAGCTCGAAGGGAACCCGAACCACCCGATGAGCCTCGGCGCGACCGACGCGCAGACGCAAGCCGTCGTGCTCGAGCTCTACGATCCCGACCGCAGCCAGAAGGTCATGAAGCGATCGGGTGACGGACTCGCCGAATCGAGCTGGGATGCGTTCACGACCGAGCTCGAGACGCTGCGCGAAGAGCTGCGCGCCGATCGTGGCGCCGGCCTCGCGGTCCTCTCGGACGCCTCGTCGTCGCCGACGCTTCGCGCGCAGCGCGATCGCTTGAAGACGCGCTATCCGCAAGCGACGTGGTACGAGTACGAATCCGTGCATCGCGACAGCGAGCGCGCGGGGGTTCGCGCCGCGTTCGGCAGCGCGTTGCGACCGCAATACGACCTCACGGGTGTCGAACGACTCCTGACGCTCGACGACGACCTGTTCGTGAGCCATCCGGCGGCGCTTCGCCTGTCACGCGACTTCGCCGACGCGCGACGCCCCGAAGAGGGCAAGACGCCGCGCTCGTACGCGGTCGAATCGAACTTCTCGCGAACCGGCTCGATCGCCGACCATCGCTTGCCGGTCCGCTCCGCCGAGATCGGCGCGTTCGTCGCCGCGCTCGGTCGCGCGATCGCCTCGAAGTCGGCGTTCTCTTCGAACGCGGGTCGCGGTGCCTTCACGTCGGGTAACGCGCCGTCGATCGCCGATGCGCGCGCCCAGAAGTTCCTCGACGCCGTCGCGGAAGATCTCGCCACGCACACGGGCAAGTGCCTCGTGACGGTCGGCGCGAACCAGCCCGCCGACGTTCACGAAGCCGTTCATCGACTCAATGCGCTTCTCGGCAACGTCGGGAAGACCGTGAGCTACATCGAAGATCCGCGCGGCGACGCGCCGGCCGGAACGCAGGCCATGACCGACCTCGTCGCGGCGATGAAGGGCGGTCGGGTCAAGACGCTCGTCATTCTCGGCGGCAACCCGGTGTACGACGCGCCGGCCGACGCCGGCTTCGCCGAAGCGCTCGGTTCGATCGGTCGATCGATTCACATCGGTCTGTTCGCCGACGAAACCGCGCGACGCTGCGCTTGGCATCTTCCGCGGACGCACGCGCTCGAAGAGTGGAACGACGGCATCGCGTGGGACGGAACGTGGACGGTATGCCAGCCGCTCATCAAGCCGCTCTACGACGGCAAGGCCGCTTCGGAGATCTTCGCGATCCTCTCGAGTGACGACATCGTGACGAGCTACGAGCTCGTGCGGCGCACGTTCCGCGAGCGCTTCGGAGCCGATGGCTTCAGCGCGAAGTGGCGACGCGCAGTGCACGACGGCGTCGTCGCCGATTCGGCTTCGCGCAAGACGTCGCCTTCGCCGGCGAGTGCCTCGACGCTCCTCGCGAGCGCCCGCGGCAAGTCGGTCGGCGGTGCGGCGCAGGGCGTCGAAGTCACGTTCAACGCCGACAACGCCGTCTTCGACGGCCGATTCGCCAATAGCGGGTGGCTGCAAGAGCTGCCCGACTTCATGACGAAGCTCGCGTGGGACAACGCCGCGATCGTCGCGCCTGCCACGGCGAAGGCCGTCGGCGCGCGAACCGGACAAATCGCCCGCATCGAGCTGAACGGCAAGTCGATCGAGTTGCCCGTCTACGAAATGCCCGGTCACGCGCCCGACTCGGTCACGCTGTCTCTCGGTTACGGACGCCGTCACGCGGGCCGCATCGGCGGCAGCGCGGAGCAGGGTGTCGACCCGGTCGGCTGTGACGTCTACCCGATCCGCAACGCGGGCGCGATGGGAATCGCGACGGGTGCGAAGATGTCGGGCACGGGCGGCAAGAAGACGCTCGCGCTCACGCAGGACCATCACGCGATCGACGAGATCGGTCTCAAGGGAATCAACGACCGCATCGGCGCCCTCTATCGCGAGGGTACGCTCGAAGAGTTCAAGAAGCATCCCGACTTCGCGCAGCACGCCGTTCACGTCCCGCCGCTCGAGTCGCTCTGGAGTGACTTCTCCTACGAGGAGGGGCACAAGTGGGGCATGACGATCGACCTCGACAAGTGCAACGGATGCGACTCGTGCGTCATCTCGTGCCAGGCCGAGAACAACATCCCGATCGTCGGCCAAGAGAACGTCGCGAGGGGCCGTGAGATGCACTGGATGCGTATCGACCGCTACTTCGCGGGCGATGCCGAGGCGCCCGAGGTCGTCAGTCAGCCCGTCACCTGTCATCAGTGCGAGCTGGCGCCGTGCGAGCAGGTCTGCCCCGTTGCGGCGACCGTGCACAGCGACGAAGGCCTCAACGACATGGTCTACAACCGCTGCGTCGGCACTCGATACTGCGCCAACAACTGCCCCTACAAGGTGCGGCGGTTCAACTACTTCAACTACCACAAGAACCTCAAGGACCGGTCGAACGACTCGATCAAGATGGTCTTCAACCCCGAAGTCACGATCCGCAACCGCGGTGTGATGGAGAAGTGCACGTTCTGCGTGCAGCGGATCCAGGGTGCGAAGATCATCGCGAAGAACGAGCGCCGGCCGCTCGAGGATGGCGAGATCAAGACGGCGTGCCAGCAGTCGTGCCCGACGCAGGCGATCACGTTCGGCGACCTCAACAATCCGAACAGTCGCGTGCACGCGCTCGCCAACAGCGATCGCTCGTACGCGATGCTCGCCGAGCTCAACATCAAGCCGCGGCTCATGTACCTCGCGAAGATCCGCAACCCGAACCCGACGCTCGAACCCGCGTCGCACGGCAACGGGCACGGATCGCACGGCGGGCATGACGACCACGGTGATCACGCCGATGATGGTCACGGCGCACACGGTTGACGACGACGGTCGCTCGGGCCGAATCGGCTCGGGCGCGACGTAAGTAGCAGGTTCAGGGATCCCGAGCGGAGATCGAAATGAGTCACACGGCTGTCACGGAGCCCCCGGCGCACGGCGCCCCGGGACCGGAGCGCGAGACGCTGTCGCAGCTTGCGAACATCACCAACAGCGTTTCGAGCATCACGGAGATGCCGAAGCCGCCGAAGGTGTGGTACGTGACGATGGCGGTGTCGCTGTCGTTGCTCGCGGTG
>JAUIME010000157.1 GCA_030433195.1 bacterium | reverse complement strand
CTGCCCCGTCGAACCGTCGACATTGTCCGGCTCCTCGAAGTTCGTGAAGACGAGAGCGATCGTACCGTCGACCGGGCTACGCCAGACCGAACCCATGATCTTGTCCACATCCACCCACACCGTGACATCGCTGCTACTGCACTCGAAGAGACGTCGCCGCTTGAAGTCGAGCGGCACCGTCATCGCGGCGCCGTTGACAGTGATCTCCGGCGCCCGGAGCATCGCACCTAGGACGAGGTACTTCCGAAACTGTGATCGAAGGTCCAGCAGGGTTTCGATGTACTCGTGATCCTCGACGATCTCGTCCGGCAACGTCCAAGGAGTCCCCGACGTACATCCATCAGCAGCAAGAACAGGGGCTGGATCGAACTTGAACTCGTCGGAGTCCATGGCTCCGGAGCCCACGCCTCCGTCCCCGGCGAGCGTAACCCCGATGAAGGAGCCATCGACGACCGCACGCGCGAGACGCATCCGGTACCGATCCTGGTAGAGATTCATGGCGTCTGGCGAACTCGGGTAAGCCCCACTACTCAACTGGTACGTCGCTTCCATCTTGGACCGCGACGGGATCTCGCTCGCGACGACCGTGAAGTCGTGGTAGAGCACAGCTGCCATCGGAACCGGCTCGGCTCCCGCTGTTTCCACCCAAACCGTCGGCGCCTTGAACGTACGGTCGAAGGGATACGTTCTCGTCTTTCCCGCCCAAGTGCTGAACGGGACCAACTGCTCGTGCATACGCTCCGGGAAGTTCGGTGCGACGAGATGATCGGGTTCGCCCGACTTGCAATAGAGTTCGCTTCGAACGGTCTCGATGAAGTATCTGTAGTTCTCCATCCAGTAGGTTCCACCGCCAACGAAGCTAGGACCCGTTCCCGCGACTTGATGGAGGTCTGCGAGCGAGTTCGACGTCACGGACTGCGAGAATGGCATCCACGGCTCACAGCCACTACATGCCGCACATTCCGAACACGGGTCACAGTCCCCGTCGGGAGTGCTCTCGCAGATGTCGTCGGCGGCGGCGCACGCCTCGTGTTCGAGCCACAGCGGCCCATACGTCGGGAACGCCTGCGGCCCCCGCCCCGTGTATGCGACGAAGTTGAGTCCTCGGCTCCAATCGAGTCCGGTCGTCGGAAACGCCATCGCAGTGTCCAGGTCGGCAATCGTCGTCGGACAGGCTTCGGGATCGAACGAGCCGTTCGTGTCGACTGCCGAAACGTAGAAGTACTGAACCCAGTGAGGAACTCGGAGCTCGTTCGTGAGCCACCAACTGCCACTGTCGGCAACGGCCTCGCGAGGCAAGAAACCCCCTGACGTCGGGTTCTCGAAATCGTTGTCGCTCTTCAACATCAAAGTGCCTTCCCAGTAGCGGGCAACGGCCTTGTTGTACGCGTCGATGAAGAGCGTGTCACCCGAACAAGCACAAGAGTCGGTGCAGAACCCGCCCGTCATGACGGCTTCGTTCACGGGGTCGAAGAGACCGAGTTGCTGCGCCTTCCAGTTCCCGGCGTCCGTTCCGGTTCATAGGACGAGGCACAAGCACCCGCGTCGACGCCTCCGCGCACCTGCTGAATCAGTTCGAATGCCTCGTCCCGATACTTGTTGACGAGGTTATTGTCGTTGCAGAAGAAGTTCCTATCCAGGTAGTCACAAGGGTTGAACTTGGGATCGCCAAACAGGAGCGCCCCACCGCAGTCACCGTTCGTGCCGTAGTAGTCGGCCCATGCACGCAAGACCGAGTAGTCCGAACGCAGCACAGCTGGATCGTCGTCGAGTGCGTACTCGTCGTCGACCCGTCGGTACTCGAGAATGTGAGTCGAGTAGACATAGTCTTCGTACGAAGCCTTGATGTCGGCTTCCGACATGGAGAACGATTCGAGACGGTCCCAGATGGTCGCCATCTTCCCACCGCCCGGTTTCGGATCGAACAGATAGTCCGGTTCGTCTCCTTCGATCCACGCTCGATAGAGTGCGGCGCCGTCGTACCAGTCGCCCTCGAACGCATCGAGAACAACCGAATAGCCATCGCTTTCCAGTGCATCCACTCGTGTTCGAATCACGCTCGTGTTCAAGTCGCGAAACCCGTCCCATCCCTCCACGGCGGGATCGGCGTCCACGGACTTGAAGTGAGTCACCTGCAAATACAGCTGATCCCGCTCCGCGGAGGGCGTTGCCCCACCGGTATCGCTGATCTCGTAAACAGGGCCGAACACGATTCGTTTGAAGAAGCCGATCGGATCGTCCGCCGCAAGATAGAGACCGGCGGTGGCGGTGTCCGCATCCTCCCCACTACTCTCGATCTCGTCATAGAGAGCGAGGAACTGCGATTGCACTAGCCCGGGGTAGTTGAAATCGTTGTCTTGTTTGGCGCCGCCGAAACAGACCGCACGCTCTTCGTCGCTATCGCACGGATCCTCGGAGGGTGCCGCGGCGATGATCTGATCTGCATTGAGAGACGTGCGTTCGTGAATCGGATCCGGGATCACAATCCCGCCAGTCATCGGGAACAAGAGGTGATCGTCGGCTCCATCGCTACCGATCGGGTCCAGAAACATTACGGGGCAAGCCACGTTGTACACGAGCCACGGTGCTTCGGTGTAACGAGTCGAATCTTCGGGGCAAGTTTCCGGATCTGTGATCCCGTTCACGCGAATGTCCCAATGCAACACCGATGGCCCCCCGGTGAAGTACGCGGCCGCAGCGATCGTGACCCGAACGTCGAAGGTCTTCAAATCGCCGCCCATCCCATCGCCGGATCCTGGAATCTCGACGTTGTTCCACTTGAGGCGCACCGTGTTCGCGTTCACCTGAGTGATCTCGACAGACCCCGGGTCCGTCATGCGGGTCGGATCCACGACAGGAAGTCCCTCGGGGTACGGACGGAGCAGATTGCCCCCGCACGGGTCTGACCCTGCGACCGCGACGCGTCCCGGAACGCGGGATTCTTTCCAACCATCCGCGTCGATGGGACGGCGTTGCTGGCCGATCGTCGGCGTATCCTCCATCTCTTCGCAATCCGTAACGACGCCGGGTTGCTCCCGAAACACGACCTGCCAGATCGGACTGTCCGTAGCTCCGAACGAGTAGTTCCCACTCGCCTTCTTCTGACTGAACGACGAAATCATGATGCCCACGTCGTTCGTGCCGTCGTTGACATAGTCGAACTCGATGATGAGGTTGTCCGACTCGACAGACCCCGCGGGCGTCCCCGCATCGGCAGACTCCATCGAGATCGACAAGAGAACCACGAGGACAGGAATACCGACAAGACCGCAGCTACGCATGAGCGCTCCTCCAATAGCTTTGACGGCTGATATGCGCCGATCGTACGCCAATGTCGCTGCGTGAGGAATACCCTTGCACCGAGGAAACAACACGAGCACGGTCATCATCTACGGGCGCAGAGACTTCACGCTTCAGTCGATTCTTTCCGTGCGAGCCGCCGGTAGAGCTTTCCGATCGTGAGTCCTTGCACGAGGATCGAGAACGCGACGATCGCGGCCGTCATGCCGAGGACGAGGTCGCGGTACGGACCGTCGTCGAGCCGTAGTGCGAGAGCGATCGAGAGGGCTCCGCGCAAACTGCCCCACGTCAGGAGGGAGACGAGTGCGCGCGTGCCGAGATCGTACGAGCGAGCAAGGCGCAACAGGCCCGCGGTGATGGTGACCGCGAGATACCGGCTCGCGAGACAACCGAGGATCGCGATCGGTGCCGCGATCGCGATCTCGACGTCGAGAGGAATGGTCAGATAGACGAAGCCGAGCATCAGGAACAGCAGCGCGTTCAGGAGATCGTCGATCATCGACCAGAAAACGTGCGCCTCGTGCCGTTCGGTCTTCGAGACTTCTTTGCGCAGCGTGAGGTTCCCCACGACGAGTCCGGCCAGAACCATCGCGATCGGGCCTGAGATCCCGAGCGCGTTGCAGGCGGCGTAGCCGGAGCCGACCATCGCCACCGTCACGAGCACGTGCGTCGACCGTTCGCTCGTCCATGCGATCATGAGGTTCGCGAGGATCCCGAGAAGGAGCCCGCCTGCGACCCCACCGCCGATCTCTTGCACGATGAGCCTCGTGACCCCGTGCGACTCGCCGTGCCCGGCGCTCTCGACTCCGGCGGCTCGAGCCGCAAGGCTCGCGAAGATCGTGAACACGACGACTCCCACGCCGTCGTTGAACAGTGACTCGCCCGAGAAGAGCGTCTCGAGTCGTTTCGACAATCCCGCTTTCGAAAGGATCGCGAGTGCCGCGATCGGGTCGGTCGGCGAGATCAACGCTCCGAACAAGAAGGCATGCACCCACGGAAGGTCGATCCCGACGAGCCACAGGCCGAGCCGCGTCACCGCACCCACGAAGAGCGTGTTCAGGAGAGTCGAGAAGATCGCGAGCCCGACGATCGGCCAGCGCTGCTCCTCGAGCGCCCGGATCGGCACGTGGAGCGCTCCCGCGAACAGCAAGAAGCTCAACATCCCGTCGATCACGACGTGGTCGAACTCGAAGCTCGCCACGACTTCTTCGATCGCCGAGTGAAACGAGGTCTCGCCAAAGAGCATGCACAGGGCGACGACAACCGCGCTACCCAGCGACAGCGCGAACAACCCGATCGTCGCCGGCAACCGCGTCAGGCGCTCGTTGACGACCGCGTACACGGCCGCGATCGCGAGCAACAGCGCAGCCACCTGAAATCCGGACATGCAACCCGCCCTTCGGAACCTTCAACGCACGTCGATCGAGCACCGCTCATGGAACGAACCGAGCGGCGCACGGGGCGCCGCTCGGCTGGTTTCTGAACAATTCCTACGACCGGTTACTGAACCGACAGCACCACGGCGTTCTAGCCTCCCGCCGCCTTCGGACTCGGCGACGCCGGGTCGAGGATGACGGCCTGGAACGTCACGTCGGTTCCCATCGGAAGGTTCACGGGATCGCCGCTGAAGAGCTCGAGGAACGACGTCGGCGCGCGATTCGGGTTCGCGATCGGCGAGCCGTCGAAGTACATCGAAGCGCCGACCTGGTTCACCTTGCCGATGTTGTTCCACACCGCGTCGGGCGTGGCGCCCTGCGGAAGGAGGACCGGGAAGCAGAACGTCCCGATCTGAGCCGGCAGCACCGTCTCGGTCGTGTCGTTCGGGAAACCGAGGTTGGCGTGGCAGAGGAACTTGCCGTTCCCACCCGCAGGCGGCTTGACGATACTCGCGAGGATGAGCGCCCCCTCCGAGACCGTGACCGTTCGACTCGCCCCCCCGCTCGATCCGTTCAAGAACAAGATGTCCGTGACCGGCGTGATGCTGCCCTCGTAGCAAGCGAGCTCGTTGTACGTGAATCCGTCGACGAGCGTGTCGCACTGGAGATCCGGGTTGCAGACCTCGACGTCGACCGCGCCGCCCATCCCCGGCGGGGTCGTGACTTGAAGCGCGTTCGAACTCATGAACGTGACGTTCGTCCCGGGATTGCCGTCGAACGTCACCGTCGCGCCGCTCACGAAGTCCGAACCGAAGACCGTGACGACGTCGCCGCCGGCCGGCTCGCCGTTGTCCGGCGAGAGGACCGTGACACTCGGCGGGTTGCCACCCCCGCCCCCGCCGTCGGGATCGACGACGGCGCGGATCGCGAGCTGACCGCTGATTCCAAGCGTGCACCCGTCGAACCACGTCTGCGAGAACGTGTCGAAGATGCGATTCTTCCCGAACTGGCAGCCGCCGAGGCTCGTGACGAGGTTCGGCTCCATCGGCATCGAACCCGTCACCGCCCGCGCCCCCACCGTGAACTTGCCGCTCGAGATGATGATGTTCTGGGCGCTGATGTCGAGCTCGGTGAAGACGTTCGCGCCGAGCGTCGTCGCAGCCGACGTGAAGACCGGCGTTCCGGGATTCACGTTTCCGTTGTCGTACACGGTGATCACGTAGTCGCGCACCGTGTTGAGCGGCAAGCCCGACGAGTCGGCGATCAGAATCTGCAACCGAAGGAGCCTGAGCGGATAGTCGCCCGGGCTCGCCTCGAGCACCGCAGCGCCGATGTCCCCGGCGATGAAGCCGAGCTGGATCGTGCCCGCCTGTCCATTGACGAGCGTTTCGTTCTGCAGCAACAACTCTCCCGCCCGTGCTTGCCCCGCGGCGAACGCGAGGATCGCAACCAGAGCGGACGTGACGACGGCATGGCGCATCGTGCCCCCCTTTGCTGATCGTGAGCCGAATGGGTGGCCGGTCTCCGGCAACCGGCGAAAGAGGCATTCTACCCGAAGCGGGTCCGTGGAGCACAGGCCCGACCCGGAAGCGGCTCAGAGACGTGCAAGGCTCGACCGGATCCACGGCGCGAGGTGAGCGAAATCGGCCTGGTGCCGCTCGAGAAGATCTCGCAGGAATGCATTGGCCTCACGCGCGTCGACCATTCGACCTCCATTCATGCAAACCTGACATTTCCAGATACGTCATGACACCGCCGGGGCAAGGCAAGACTCGTCGAAATGTGGCCCGGCTCAGATGTCGAGCGAAATCACCCGCTCTCTTCGATCCGCAACACGACAGCGTTCATGATACTCAAGGGTCCTTCGGAGCTCGAACTCTCGTCGTAGATGAACCCCTGAATCGTGATGGTCCTTGGCAGAGAACCCACTGATGCCTCGAGGAGTGTCGTGGGCGCCGGGGATGATGGTAGTGTTGCGCTGCCTAGCCTTTGCACAAACCCGAGATTGTTCCAGATGGCCAGCGCTCGATTCTGCCCCACCGGCGTTAGCGGAGTAGGAAATCCCATGACGCCAAGGTTAAACGGCTGTACAGTCACCGTCGCTCGGTCAGGCTCATAGCTCCAGACATACATAACGAAGGGCGCTTTGGTCTGTTCGTTGCACGGTGGGCGAGCCACTTCAACAGTGACTATCGAATCCGGGTTGACCCGGACGACACGCCGGTGGTCGCCAACATCACCGGCTACCGAAAGAACATCGTAGATGCTCCCGCTCGCAGCTCCCACATTCCCGAATCGCGCCTGAAGCTCGGGATGCAGCTCATACGCGCCGATGTCAATCAAAGCGACTTCATCGAAGTCGCCGTCAACAATCCGCGCCTCGCCGTCCGCGTCTGTTGAGTGTGCTTGAATACTCTGGGCCCCTGTATCAACTGCCGGCGATCCGAATCTCAGTCTATAGTCACCATTACTCTGATTCATGAACAGCGGATCTGCATCAATGTTGTTTTCTCCCGGCCAGATCCATCCTCCGGGAATGATGCAGTTCGAAAGAGACGGCCGCGAAGCATCGCTTCGGACATCGTTCGGCGTATTATCCCAGAAAATGCAGTTCGTGATGTTCAGATCGACCCCAGTAATCTCGATCGCGCCGCCATAGTCCCGACAACTGTTCGCGACCAGCGTCTTGCCCGCGCAGATGAGGTCTGTGGCGACGACCCACACTCCGCCTCCTTGAGAAGAGGCGTTGTTCGCGGCAATTATGTTGCTCTGAGCGCGCGATGGACCCGCGAGGAGGACGCCGATTCCACCGCCGCTCGTCGCGTGGTTTCCCAGAACATGATTCACCATGATGTCTGCTTCGGACGCATCGTCCACGGCGACGCCTCCGCCAAACGATGACGCGCGATTGTCTTCGATTCGATTCTGCTCGACTCGCGCCGTACTCGAGGCGAGCGCGATCCCGCCACCCCGCCCGTCGGTGATGTTGCGAGCGATTTCGTTCCGGAGGATGCGGACATCATCGGACGCTTCGCATAGGATGCCTCCTCCCTTTGTGGCGTTAATAAACTCGTTCTCGGCGGTATTCTCTCTGATCGTATTCTCGAGCACCATTCCGGAAGCAGTCCCGAAATACAATCCGCCACCAAACCCGCCTGAGCGATTCTGGACGATGTCGTTGTTTGAAATCTCAGGAGCAGACCGTTCCCAAACCGCGATACCGCCGCCCTGAAAACTCGCAATGTTATGGCGAATCTGATTCGAAGCGATCTTCGGGAATGACGCGGAATCGACAACGATCGCGCCACCAGACCCCGCGGCGTTGTACTCGAGCACGTTGTTCTCGACAAGGGGCGAGGCATTCTCCCAACAAGCGATACCCCCTCCACGGAGCGCGCTATTGGACCGGATACGATTCGCACGAATGGTTGGACTGGCGCCCCTGCAGAAGACTCCCCCACCGAACGTCTGAAGTCCGACGAACGTACCTGTTCCGCCGACGATCGTAAATCCCTCTAGCCGTGCTTCACGGGTTTCGCCAGACTGGAAAACAACGGCTGAACCATGGCCTGTAGCATCGACAACGGTCTGCTCTGCGCCACCTTCGCTTCGTACCACGATGAGCTTTCCCAAAAAATCGAGAGACTCGTTGTAGATTCCTGGAGCGACGACCACTTCATCCCCATCAACCGACGCGACGATCGCTTCTTGAATTGTCGCGAAATCGGACGGGACCGATATCGAGCCAGCTACAGCACAAGGTGCCACCGTCATCATGACGATCAGAGCGGTCTTCACAAGGATTACTCCACCGCTAGAAGTAGTGCATTTGTGATAGCGACTTGCCTCGGAGTTCCCAGGTCGTAAATAAACCCCTGGAGCGTCGCCCGAGTGCCCGGACCGAGGGTTCCGCGAAAGAGCTCATTCGGAACAGTCGGAGCTCCCTGCGTTGGGACACCCAGGAGTGGATAATGTCCGAGACTGTTCCAGATCTGTCGAGGCCGTGGCCTGTTGCCGACGTTCAAGGGAGTGGGAAAAACCATCAACCCGAGATCATACGGTTGAGGTGACAGCGTCCCTACGGTGGGCCACTGCGACCAGGCATAGATCGCGATGAGCGATGGATTGGGTCCTTGTGGCGTGGGGAGAGCCTCGATGACGACCTCTTCGCCGCCGACCAGTTCAAGCTCACGGCGAGCATCGCCGATCTCGCCGTTCGCCAACAGGACTCCAACGGCAGATCCGTCTTTCGCGACAACCGTTCCGTACCGAGCTGCAACTTCGACGAGAAGTTCGTCTTTGGTGAGGGGGTCGAGCAGGAGTTCGAGGTGGACCCGGCGATGGCCCTGCGGATCCGCGGCCTCGTCGACCGCCCGGACCCGACGACTGCGTGAGCACCCGCGCATCAGCGGCCCCACGCTTTGACGAGAGGTGGGATCAGGTCGTCGCTTCGCCGTAGTCGG
>JAUIME010000156.1 GCA_030433195.1 bacterium | reverse complement strand
CTTGGTCTCCGCCGACGCGAAGCGCGCGGGCTGCCACGCGATCGCCGCGATCGTGACGACGGCGAGCGCGATCACGGTGCTCTGGGTGAATCGTCTCATGGGATCGGACTCCTCAGGTTCGGGATGAAGCTCGCGATACGCGAGTCGGGTCGATGATCAGGATCGCCGTGACGGCCAGACGCGACGTCAGGTCGAACCCGGCAGATCGTGGTTTGCCAATGGTCCGCGTCAGAAGCCGAAGAACGGTGCGCCGAGCGAGAACGACACCGTCTGACGATCGTCCTCGGACTGCTTGAAGAACGGGAAACCGAAGTCGAGCGCGAGCGGCACTTGCCCGAGGAACGGGATCTTCAGCCGGAAGCCGAAACCCGCCGCGGCTCGAAAACGGCGGAAGTCCTGCGCATGGACCGACTCGGCGACGGTTCCCGAGTCCACGAACACGACACCGCGCAGCACGTCCTGCGCGACCGGGAACTCGTACTCGGCGCCGGCCAGCACCAACACGTCGCCCCCGACCGGCTCGCCCTCCTGGTGGGGGCCGACACCGCGGAACTCGAAGCCGCGAATCGACTCGCGCCCCCCCGCGAAGAAGCGCTCGAAAATCGGCACGCGACGCGTGTCGCGCGTGGCCTCGGACCAACCCGCGCGGCTCCACAGACTCAGGACGTGCGGACGGCCCAGGACGTCTTCGTAGATCGGGAAGAAGCCGCGCGCCTCGGCCGAGATGCGGTTCATGTCGACGTCACCGCCGAAGATCCCCCCGAGCGTCTCGTACCCGAGCTCGGCGCGGAATCCGCGCGTTGGCGCGAGCGGCGCATCGAGCTGCGTGTAGACGATCGACGGCCCCACCGCGAGGACGTTCGAACGCCCTTCCCAATCGAACGCGTCTTGCGGCGCATTACGATCAAAGTCGTCGAGGATCACCTGTTCGGCGCGGAGCTGGAAGTCGAGCGAAAGGTCGGGGTTGAATCGACTCAGGTAACGCCCCACGCGGACCCGCGTCCCGACTCGTGCTTCGTCGTAATCGAAACGCAGCCGCAACCGACGATACGCTTCGGCGTCGAAGCTGTTCTTCGTGTCGAACAGGAACGGCTCTCGGAAGGCGATCCGATATCGAGACAATTCCGTACCGGGACTCAACTGCAACGTGAGAGTCTGCCCCGCTCCCGTGAACGCCTCCCCGCTGAAGGCGTCGGCGAAGCTTTCCGGCCAGTCGGAAATGTCGAAGTTGCGCTTGGTGAAGGTGACGTCCCCGATCACGCCCGAGTTCGAGCCGATGCCGAGCGCGAATCGGACCCAGCCGGTCTGCCCCTCTTCGACGCGGACGACGTAGTCGCGCAGGGTCGAGGTTTCGTTGCCCGGTGTCTTCTCGGCCTCGACGATCACCGTCTCGGGCACGAAGTATCCCGATTGCGAGATGCGGTTGTAGCTGCGACGCACCTCCTCGAAGTCGATCGGATCGCCCGGCGAGAGCGAGAGCTGCCTGCGGATGACGCGGTCCTGCGTGAGTCGGTTGCCCTCGATGCGGACGCGGCCCAAGTAGATCTTCTCGCCTTCGGTCACCCGCACGACGAGATCGCAGACGCCCTCTTCCTCGTCGTCCCAGAACGGATCCTGGCTCACCGACGCGTCGATGTACGCTCGCTCCCCGTAAAGTTCGAGAATCTTCGCTCGATCGCGCGCGAGCACGCGCGACTCGAGAAAGTCCCCCTTACGCAAGTTCGTGACCGCGAGGATCTCTTCGAGCGAGAACAGCTCGTTGCCCTCGTAGCGGATGTCGCGCACCCGATAGCGCACGCCTTCCTCGATGACGATCGTGATCGACGCGCGATTGTGCGCCTGGTTGAACCAGATGTCGCCGAGATCGACCTGGACGTCACGGTACCCCTCGGATCGATACCAATTGCGGATCGCGATGATGTCCTGCTCGAGGATCTCGCGGTTGATGTAACGCTTGCGGATCCACCCCGAAGTCCGGGTCCGCATGATGCGCCGGAGCGACTTCGACGTGAGATGCGTGTTGCCGACGACCTCGATGCTCTTCACCGCAACGCGCGGCCCTTCGATGACGCGCACGGTGAGCTCGATCCCGCTCGGCGTTCCGTGCTTCAAGGTTTTCACGTCGACGAACAGGAATCCCTTCTCGTGGTACAGGTCTTCGACGTCGCGCGTCATGAGCTCGAGCACCATGTCGCTCGCGAACTGACCGGCGCGAACCGTGACGACGGACTCGCGCTCGGAACGGTCGAGACGATTCATCCCCGACGTTTCGACGCTCGCGATCCTCGCGTTCTCGGCCACCTCGATACGCACGCCTGCCCCGCCGGGGGTCGACTCGGCGTAAGCGGTGACCTCGTAGAAGCCGAGCTCGTAGAGACGCTTCACGTCGTTCTCGAGCGTGGCGGACCGCAGCGGCTCGCCCTCACGGGTTCCGATCGAGGCGCGCACGGCTTGCGAGCTGATGCGCTCGTTGCCCGAGACGGTGATCTCGGTCACGGTCTTGCCGTCGTGGGCCGACGAAGTCTGCGCCGCAACGACGCGGGCTCCCGGGCCCGCGACCGCGAAACCGATCCCGAGACTCCACAACAAGACGACTCCTGTCGCAGAGGCCCATCCCGCCAGCAAATCCGACCCTGTCCACGACGGCCGCCCGCACGCAAAACGTCGCTTCGTACGACCGGTCCGTCCGACGCGGCGAACCGCACTTCGTATCGCGCGGATCAAAGCGCGTCTCCGTGTCCCGGCAAGGAAGGATTCTCGAATCGCAAACAAGCTCCGCGGAAACGGAGGTCGACGCGGCCGGTGGGCCCGTTTCGCTGCTTCGCGAGGATGACCTCCGCCATGCCGCGATTCTCTTCGGTCGCCTCGTAATACTCTTCGCGGAACAGGAACATGATGACGTCGGCATCCTGCTCGATCGCACCGGATTCACGCAGGTCGGAAAGACGCGGCCGGTGGTCCTCGCGCGCGTCGACCGAGCGATTGAGCTGGGACAGTGCGATCACCGGCAACGACAGTTCACGCGCGATCCCCTTCAGAGCTCTCGAGATGATCGAGATCTCCTGCTGGCGGCTCTCGGCGTTGGGTGCGTCCATGAGCTGCAGGTAGTCGACGACGATAAGCCCCAAACCGTGCTTGGCCTTCAGGCGTCGCGCCTTCGCCTTGAGCCCGAGAGGCGTGAGCCCCGGGGTGTCGTCGATGATGATCTTGGACGCCGACAGTCGATCGGCCGCATCGGTCAGCCGCGGCCACTCTTCCTCGGTGATCTCGCCCTTGCGCAGGCGGTGCGCATCGACGCCGGCGCGCATGCAGAGGATGTTCTCGGCAATCTGCTGGCGCGAGGTTTCGAGCGAGAAGATGACGACCGGTTCCTCTTCGCGAACGGCCGCGTTCCCGGCCACCGCGAGCGCGAACGACGTCTTTCCCATACTCGGACGTCCCGCGATGATCACGAGCTGCGACGGTTGCAGCCCCGTCGTCATGTTGTCGAGATCGTAGAAGCCCGTCGCGAGACCTTCGAACGCACCGCCGTTCTCGTGCATGCGGTCGATCTTGTCGAAGGTCTCTTGCAGGATCTCGCCGATGTCGGCCCCGGCCGACGCGTCGCGGTTCGAAGCGACGTCGAAGATGGCCTGTTCGGCGCGGTCGAGCTGTTCGTCGACCGACCCGGTCCCCTGGTAGCACTCCTGCAGGATCTTCGTGCTGGTCTCGATGAGGCGGCGCGTCAGAGCCTTCTCGCGAATGATGTTCGCGTAGTAGCTCCCGTTCGCGGACGACGGCACCGATTCGGCGATCGAGACGAGATTCTCGACACCTCCGACCTTGTCGAGCACGCCCTTGCGAGAGAGAGCGTCCTTGAGGATGACGAGGTCGACCGCCTTGCCCTGGTCGAACAGATCGAGGAGCGTCTCGTAGACGATCCGGTGTTGGCCGCTGTAGAAGTCGTCGGGACCGAGGACCTGGGCCGCTTCGCCGAGAACATCCTGATCGAGGACGGCGGAACCGAGGAAAGACACCTCGGCCTCGAGATTGTGAGGCGGAACACGCCCCAGATTCTCGTCCCCCTTCATCGATCCCTCCGCGAGGCTACCGCCCGCCCCGTCGCGATCCGGCTCGTCGCGATCCGAATGCGGGCATTCCGCCCGCCACGCACGACGCGACACCGCATTTCGCGACCGCCCGTTCGAGCGAGCGATCGAGGGCCGCGGACGCGGCGCCTGTCACGACTCGCCGAGCCGATCTCAGTTCGCGTCGCCGTCCGTGTCGTCGCCTTCGGAACCGGACGTCGCATCGTCGCCCTCTTCGCCGTCCGCCTTGCCTTCCTCGGACGAGTCCATGACCCAGACCTTCAACTCGCTGTTGATGTCCGCGTGCAGGTGGACACCGACCGTGAAGACGCCCGTCTCCTTGATCGGCTTCTCGAGCTGGATCGATCGTGCCTCGATCTCGACACCTTCCGCAGCCGCCGCTTCGGCGATCATCGCCGCCGTGACCGAGCCGTAGAGATGCCCTTCTTCGCTCGCCTTCGCCTCGATCGAGCAAGACACGGTCTTGATGCGCTCGGCGAACGCACGCAGGTCCGCGACGCGCTTGCGCTCTTCTTCTTCGAACTTCGCCTTGTCCACCTCGATGCGATTGAGGTTGTCGGCGTTGATCGTGTACGCGAGGCGCTGGGGGAGCAGGTAGTTTCGCGCGTATCCCGTGGCGACGTCGACGACTTCGCCCGTGCGACCCAGCGGTTCGATACTCTTGCGGAGAATGACTTTCATCGTCCTGTTGTCCTCATGCTGCGGCGGTGCCGCGCCGGTGTTTCGTCTCGCGTGTTCGCCTCGCGACCCACGGCTGCTCGTCCGCTCGAAGCGTCAGCGCGCGGACGGAATCTCTCGAAATCTGCGAAGGCCGACATCTCGAATCAGTGCCCCAAAGGCACGACCCGAGAAGCACAACCCGAAAACGGGCATCGCCTGAAAGCGGACGACACCCGGAATGCGGCAGGCCTAGGAGCCGATATACGGAAGCAGCGCCATGAAGCGCGCGCGCTTGATGGCTTGTTTCACCTCGCGCTGGTGCTTGGCGATGTTGCCCGAACGCTTGCGCGAGAAGATCTTGCCCTGACTCGTGCACATCTTCTGCAAGACGCCGAAGTTCTTGTAGTCGATCTCTTCACCGGTCCGCGTGAAACGGTCACGGTTCTTGCTCGAGAATTGCTTGTAGCGCTTCGCCATGTTCGACCTGCTCGTTCCTTAGCCAGAGTTTCTTGATCAGACCTGTTTCTCAGCCAGACTTCCGCCGTTCGAAGTGTGTCGGCCCCATCGCGCGCGCCTCAGCGCGTCGACGCGAGTCGATGCGCGTAGCGCCTCACTCGGCCGCGGCGTCCTTCTCTTTTTCTTCCTTCTTGTCCCCATCCCCATCGGCTTCGGGGGTCGAGGCCGACTCGGCGCCCACGGCGGCGGGCTGCTTCTCGCCTTCCGGCTGCTTCTCGCCTTCGGGCTTCTTCGCCTCGCCCTCGCTGCTCTCGGGCTCTTCCGGCTTCTTCTCTTCCGGAAGCGCGTCGCGTCGGAGGAACATCACGCGAAGCACGAGCTCGGACAGAGTGCAATCTCGCCGCATCGCGTCGATCGACTGCGCATCGGCTTCGAAGTAGGTCAGGAAGTAGATACCGCGACGCACTCGTTTGATCTCGTAGGCGAGCTTGCGCTCGGCCCATTTCTCCTCGCGGAGAACCTTCGCACCGTGCCGTTCGAGGATCTCGAGCGCATGCGCGCGCAGCGGCTCCCACTCCGCCTTTTCTTTCGCCTCGAACAGGAACATTCCTTCGTAGATGTTCAACGCAACACTCCTCCATGGCCGAGCGGCCCTCGGCCGTTTCGACGGCCGACCAGACGGGACTCGATTCGTTTCTTCGAATATGTATCCGTACAGCCGTGCTCCATCACGCTCGGGGAGCCGAGCCGTTGTATCGATTCATGCACTCACGCACGTCACCGGTTCGCAACCAGTCGTGCGCGCCATCGGTCGCGCGATCGAGCGCCTCGCGAAGCGAGTCGCGCTCGACTTCCGGGACGACCGACAGGACGTAGTCCGCAGGGTTCTGCAGACCGGGCCACGGCGCCTCGTTACCCGCGCCGCCGACTGGCTCGCCGTCGGCGCGTCGTTCTTCGCCGGCCGGATCCTCCCGGGACGAATCCTCGACGACCGGAGCCGGACCGATGCCGACGCGGAGGCGACCGAACTCCTCGGTGCCGAGGACCTCGATCACGCTTTTGACGCCGTTCTGACCACCCGCCGAGCCGCTCGCGCGGAAACGAATTCTCCCGAGCGGCAGGTGAAAGTCGTCGTAAGCTACCAAAATCCCCGCCGCGGCGTCACCACCCCGCGAGAGTACCTCCCGGACCGCCAAACCACTGCGATTCATGTAGCATTGCGGCTTCACGATCCACGCCTCCACGCCCTCTGCCTCGACGCGCGCGGCGACCGAGTACTCGAGCTTCAGGTCGAACGACACCCCGAGCCGATCGGCCAGGACATCGGCCACCATGAACCCCGCATTGTGCCGTGTCATGGCGTAACGAGCCCCCGGATTTCCGAGTCCGACGACGATCCGAACCGTCTCGTCGACGGGATCCGGCTCGTCGGGCGGGTTTTCGGAAGAATCGGGCCGACCGTCTGCCATGCAACGACCGTCTTTCGCTTACTCTTCGTCTTCGGCCTTTGGTGCCGTAGGCGCGGCGCCGACCGTTTCGTCGTCCTCTTCCCCGTCGCCATCCGAGGGCTCGGCTGCCGTCGGGAACGCGACCGTCACGATGACGGTTTCGGCATCCGCGAGCGCCTTGACGCCTTCGGGAAGCGTGAGGTCCGAGATCGCCAGGTTGTCGCCGAGTCCGAGCGACGTCACGTCGACCACGATCTTGTCGGGGATATGGCGAGGGAGGCACTCGACTTCGAGGTCGTTCTCCACGTAGTTGACCACACCGCCGTCGGCGATCCCCTTCGCGTGACCTTCGTAGTCGATCGCGACCTGGACCGTCACGGGCTTGTCGCGCTGGACGCGCGAGAAGTCAACGTGCAAGATCTCGTCGCCGAGGGCGTCGAACTGGACGTCGGTGACGAGGGCCTGCTGGCCTTCGCCGTTCAACTCGAGATCGACCAGGTGAACCTGCTTGTCGAAGATCTCGTGCGCGTAATCACGCTCGATACTCAGGGACAGCTGCGGGCGCTCGAGTCCATAGAGCGAGACAGGAATTCGACCCGCTTCGCGCAGCTTACGGCACTCGCGCGACCCGAGTTTCTCTCGCTTTTCGACCTTGATGACAAGTAGATCCATCAGCGGATCTCCTTCTTCTAGTGTTCCGGATCCGTTTCGTCGAACATGTGGCTCACGGACTCGCTGCGGTGGATGCGGCGCACGGCTTCACCGAGCAACGGCGCAATCGACAACGCTTCGAGTCGCTCCACGGGTTTGTCGTCAGTCGGGACGGTATCGGCGACGATGATCTTCTCGACGCCCTCCGCCCCATTGAGGTTCTGTACGGCGGGCCCGCTCAAGACGGGATGCGTCGCGCACAGGTACACCTTTTCGGCGCCATTCGCACGCACGGCCTCGGTCGCCTTCACGATCGAGGTGCCGGTCGAGATCATGTCGTCGCAGATGATGCAGTTCTTGCCGCGGACGTCACCGATGAGATTCAGGACTTCGGTCTCGGTACCGCTCACGCGCCGTTTGTCGACGATCACGAGATCGCAATGCAGTCGGCGCGCAAACGCGCGATTGAGCCGGATGCTCCCGACGTCGGGCGCGACCACGCACACGTTCGGGATCGCGAGGCGCTCGAAGTGATCGAGGAAGACCTTCATCGCGAACAAGTGATCGACAGGAACGTCGAAGAAGCCCTGAATCTGCGGCGCGTGCAAGTCGACCGTGATGACACGATTCGCGCCCGCGGCCGAGATGAGGTCGGCCACGAGCTTGGCCGAGATGGGCACGCGGCCCTCGTCCTTGCGGTCCTTGCGCGCGTAGGCGTAGTAGGGGATCACGGCGGTGATGCGCCCGGCCGACGCGCGCTTCAGCGTATCGATGAGGAGCAGCAGCTCGAGGATGTGGTCGTTCACGGGATGCGCGCCGGTCTGCACGACGAAGACGTCCGCGCCTCGCACGTCCCGCTTGATCTTGATGTCGATCTCGCCGTCGGGGAACCGCCCGACGTGGGCGTCTCCGAGCGGGATCCCGAGGTACTCGCACATGCTGCGCGCGAGCGGCTCGCACGATCGCCCCGAAAACACGACCAAATCGGTGTACGGTTCCATCGGCATCAGTCTCCCGTTTGTCCCGAGCCCGTGCCAACCGAGCCCGTATCCGTCGAGCCCACGTCTTCCGATGACGACCCGGCCGCGTTCGCGGCCTTGCGGTTCGCCGCCCCGCGCTCGAGCTTGCGTGCCGGAACGCCGACGTACACCTCGTCGGCGCCGACCTTCGAGCCGCGGGTCACGATCGCGCCGGCTCCCGTGACGCCTCGATCGCCGACGTCGGCCGGCGCGACGAGTACCGTGCCGCTGCCGATGAACGCGCCGTCTCCGATGTGCGTCGGGGATTTCTTCGATCCGTCGTAGTTGGCCGTGATCGTTCCCGCGCCGATGTTCGCGCCACGGCCGACGGTCGCGTCGCCGAGATACGTCAGGTGCTTGGCCTTGGCGCCCGGGCCGAGCGTCGTGTTTTTCGTTTCCGTGAAGTTGCCGATGGCGGCGCCGTCGGCGAGCGACGTCCCGACGCGCAGATGCGCGAACGGCCCGATCTCGCACCCCTCGCCGATCCGGACGCCGTCGCGAATCACCGTGCAGGGATGAAGCACGGTATCGCGGCCGATCTCGACGTCGACGTCGACGTACGTCGTCTTCGGGTCGACCACCGTCACGCCGTTTTCCATGTGTCGGTCGAGGATGCGCGCGCGCATCGTCTCGGCCGCTCCGGCGAGGTCCCCGCGGCTGTTGACACCGCGAAAATCGTCGGCATCGGGCGAGCACCAGGCGTCGACGGGTTCGTCGTCCTCGCGGAGAAGGCCGACGACGTCGGTCAGGTAGACCTCGCCCTTGCGCTCGTTGGGCTTCACGCGTTCGAGCACATCGAACACCTGCGGCGCCTCGAGCGCGTA
>JAUIME010000155.1 GCA_030433195.1 bacterium | reverse complement strand
GAGCGACCCACTCACGGCGATCGAGGCGCGCGTCGCGGCGATCGATTGGCAGGAATGGATCGACGCGGATCATGCATTTCGCGTTACGACGCGACGCTACGGGAGCCACGACTTCACGAGCGTCGACGTGCAGCGCGTGGCCGGTGCGGTGATCGCGCGCGCGACGGGCGCTCGCGTCGATCTCATCAGGCACGATCGCAACGCGCGCGTCGACGTCATCGACGGGACGTGCCTCGTCGCCCAGCAGCTCACGCGCGAGCCGCTCAGTCATCGATTCGAGCGTGCGTTCACGCAGCGCGTCACACTGCGGCCGAACCTCGCGTACGCGGCGCTTCGCCTCGCGGGCGTGGACGAGTCGACGCGTGTCGTCCTCGATCCGTGCTGCGGCTCGGGGACCATTCTGCTCGAAGCGGCGCAGCTCGCCCCCCAAGCACGACTCGCGGGAAGCGACCGCAATCCGCTCGCCGTCGAAGGCGCGCGACGCAACCTCGAGCTCGCGGGCCTCGCGGACCGCAGTCGCGTCGACGAGATCGACCTCACCGAACTCTCGGCGCACCACGAGCCAGGCTCCGCCGACGTGCTCGTCACGAACCCGCCCTACGGACGGCACCTCGGACGCGGCATGCACTTCTTCGGGTTCTACGCGTGCCTGCTGCGCGAAGCCGATCGCGTTCTCGGTCCCGACGGACGCCTCGTCGTGTTCGCGCGCAAGTACGAGGCATTTCGATCGGCCTGCCGAAAGTCGAGCTTCCGCGTGCGGCAGACCTGGGTCGTCGAAGCCGGCGGCCTCTTTCCGGCCATCCTCGTCGCCGTGCGCGAGACGTCGAGCGACCGATCGAGCGAGCAAGACATCGCCCCGGCCCACGCCACGGAGCCGGACGCCTGCAACAGCACCGGAACTTGCGAGTCGAAGCGCGAACACCGATAATCCCGCGCGGCGTCCGACCGGGAATCGTCGTCGCGCGACGAGGAAAGCCCGTCCGCCCCGAAGCATCGAATCGCGAGGAGTCATGAAACGAGGCAAGAAAGAACTCTTGGTCGTCGGGGATCGCGTCCTCGTACGCGCCGACGAATCCGAGACGACGACCGACGTGGGACTCGTGCTTCCGGCGTCGGCGATCGAGAAGAATCCGGTGCAGAGCGGCCGGGTCGTCGCGCTCGGTCCGGGCACTCCGCTACCGCCACCCGAAGGCTCCGAAGAACCGTGGAAGCTCCCGCAGTCGTCGGCCCGTTACGTGCCGATGCAGGTCGACATCGGGGACTTCGCGGTGTTCTTCCGCAAGGCCGCGATCGAGATCACGTTCGAAGACGAGAAGTACTTGGTCGTCCCGCAGAACGCGATCCTCGTGCTCGTCCGAGAACACGGCTCGATTCCGGATACGCTCCCCGAAGAGATGTGACTCGAAGAGACGGGTCTCGGGGCGGTGTGTAGGGAAAGGTCGCGTCGAGATTTCGCGGCCGCGAGAGACCGATCCGACGCGAGCAAGACTCGATCGAGCGAGGCTCGATCAGTCGAACATCGCCTGATTCGTATCGAACGACGGCTTCGAGAAACGCAGCTCGATGTAGCTCTTCAGCGCCGCGCGATCCGCTTCCGAAACGCGGCGGAACTGCACGCCGATGAACCACGGGCCACCCTTCGACGCTTCCTTCTGCCAACGAACCTCGCCGCGAATCTCGAGGTATTGCTCACCCCCGCCGTCGAGGGGGAGATTGACGTGGAGCAGCAACGGCGTGCTCGGCGCGATCTCTTTCGGCGTCTGCAGCATCGCCCCACCCTCGGAGAGTTCCTTCAGCCAGCACGGAATCTCGTTGAGCATGTCTCCGGCGCTGTCTTCGCCAGGGACCGTTTCGAAGGTGATCATGACCGTGTCGCGAAAACGCGGATGGCGACGTCGTTGCTCGCTCATGGGTACTCGTCCTCGGGTGTCGGGGGCTCGGCAGCATGTCGATCTTCACTCTCCGCGACCTGTTTCGGCCGAAGAGGAGGTCGGACTGAAGCGCCAACCCAAAGGGCGAGAACCGGAACCGCTCACGAGGACCGTGCGCGAGGAACGGAACGAGGGGGCCGCGTGCGGGCTGAAACGCCCCACACGGTGACGAGGTCGCGTGACAAAACCGTGAAGCGACGCGGAGTGCTTGTCGTCGGGTCGACGACTCACGCGGGGCACCTTTTGGCGCCACGCGGCTCTTAGCGCCACGAGGCATCTGGCGCCACCGCTCTTGGCAGCACCGCTCCTGAGGCTTCGAGCGCGCCCCGGAGGAGCTTGCTCAGGACTCGGCTTCGGCGTCCTTGGACTTCATGCCGTAGCGGCGGCGGAACTTCTCGATGCGGCCCGCGGTGTCCATGAGCTTCTGCTTGCCCGTGAAGAACGGATGCGAGGCCGACGAGATCTCGACCTTGATGAGCGGGTACGTGTTGCCGTCTTCCCACTCGATCGTCTCGTTCGACTTCAGCGTGGAGCCGGTCAGAATCTTGAAATCGGTACTGGTGTCCGAGAAGACGACCTTGCGGTATTCCGGGTGGATTCCGGCCTTCATCTGTCCTTCTCCGTTGCCTCGTAAGCACTTCCGTTCGTGGGCCAAATCGTGCGCCAGACGTTCGTCCTGCGCCACTGAGCCCGGGAATATACATCCGCCCCTGGCATGGATCAAGGGGGCGGCTACTCCCCGCCGCCCTCCCCGTCGTCGCCCTTTTCCGGTGCGGCGGCCGCCTCGCGGGCCTTGGCGACGTTCGCGGCGAGGTCGGGATGCCGGCGATGGAAATCCGTCGCCTCTTGCAGCCTCCGCGCGACGGTCAGAAGCTCGGCCTCGCCGTAGAGCGACCCGATCAGCGTGATGCTCGCCGGCGCCTCCCTTCGGAACCCGTTCGGCAGCACGACGGCCGGATGCCCCGTCAGGTTGGTCAGCAACAAGCTCTCGCTGAACGACGGGGCGACGTACACGTCGACGTCGTCGAAGACGCGCGCCATCTCGTCGATCAACAGAGTCCGCACGCGATTCGCCTGGATGTACTCGACGGCGGGCACGAAGCGCGACTGCCGAAAGACGTTCGGCCACGCCTGCGTCACTTGGCGCACCATCTCGGCATCGCGACCGCTGCGTGTGAGGTCGTCGAAGGCGGCCGCTGCCTCGGCATTCAGGATGTAGCGCATCGCGCCGATCGGCAAGGTCGGCAGCTCGACCTCGACGAGTTCGACCCCGAGCTCGCGCAGTACCTCGAGCGAAGCGTTGTCGAGGCGCCCGCGTCGATCGCCGAAGGCCGATGCGACGTATCCGATCCGGACCTTCTCGAGCGGCAGCTCGGCGTCGTAGTTGAACGGCAATTCGGTGAGCGTCCGGTCGATACCGTCCGGACCGCGGATCGCGTCGAACACCAGCGCGCAGTCCTCGACAGTGCGGCAGATCGGCCCGACCTTGTCCATCGTCCACGACAGCGCCATCGCCCCGGTGCGGCTGACACGACCATACGTCGGCCGGAGTCCCGTGACCCCGCATCGCGTACACGGCGACACGATCGAACCGAGCGTCTCGGTGCCCAGCGAAAAGCCGACGAGCCCCGCCGCCGTCGCGCTCGCGGATCCGGCCGACGACCCGCTCGACCCGACCGAAAGATCCCACGGCGACTTCGTGACACCGCCGTACCAGACGTCGCCCCACGCGAGCGCACCGAGCGTGAGCTTCGCGACGAGCACGGCACCGGCCGCCTCGAGGCGCTTCACGACCGTGGCCGTCTCGTCGAGCATCTGGTCCTTGAACGGCTCGGCGCCCCACGTCGTGGGATAGCCCTCCACCGCGAACAGATCCTTCACCCCGTACGGAATGCCGTGCAACGGACCGCGCCACTTCCCGGCGGCGATCTCGGCATCGGCGCGCCGAGCCTGCTCGAGCGCGAGCTCTTCCGTGAGCGTGACGACGCACTGGAGGTCGGGCCCGTACTCCTTCAGGCGGTCGAGATACAGACGGGTCAGCTCGACGGAGGTTACACGCTTCGCGCGCAACAAAGCCGACAACTCCGAGACGCTCAGAAACGCGAGCTCCTCGTCGGTCGCCGGCCGCTTCACGTCGCCGGCATCCGCAAATCGGATCGGACGCTGCTCGCGATCGAACGTCATCCCGACGGGAACAGGGTCGAAATCGAGCGCCGGCGGCACCGAGTTCGGCAGATCGAGCGCCCGCAGCGCCTCGTAGCTCGCACGATTCTGCAAGACGCCGGGCAGTGCCTGCTCACGCTCGTCGTCGGTGAACTCGAGCCCGAGAAGCCGCTCCATGGCCGCGATATCGCCGACACCGGGACGGGCTTCGGGCTCGTCGACGGCATTCTTCGTCGTCGCGGGAGCCTGCGCTCGCGCCGAGGGCAGCAGCGCGCCCACAGCGCATACGAGCGCGAAACCGAACGCCACGGCCCGCCGGAACTCGAGGGCGTCCCCCCGTCGATCGTTCATGTCCTCGTCCTCTGTCGACGAACTGCGCTTCTCTCCCGCCACGCGGCGCCAAGGAACCGCGGGGCACGACGCGTCAGAATAGGCGGACGGCGGGTACCGTTCAATCCGAAAAGCCGCTCGCAGGCCGGAGTCGCTTCGGTCGCGGCCCCCCGAAACCCGAAAGGGAGGAAACGGAATCTCGAGGACGCCGGCTCCCGAACTCTTCCACGACTGGCACGCGCCCACGTTCATGGGGTACGATCCACGAACCGCGACGTGCCGGCGTGCGTTCGAAGAGCTGCCAAACGCCGTCGGATCCGTCTCGTAAAGTACTGCGAAGAAAAGGAAAGCACCGTAAATCCCCGGTACGGCAGTCGCTTCGGCGGGCTCGGCGAGCGCATCGAGGCCAACCGATCGGGGGCGATGCGCCGGTTTCCGGCGCCGTGCAGGGCCCACGACGCCCTCGCACCGACGAACGAACGACTCCTGACACGACATCACGTTGAGGAGCGCCGCGCGCCGAGTCCCTCGGGCGCACGCCCTCGGATCGGAGAGCGACACATGCGAAACCTCGGCAACGGAACATCGGCATCCCGGTTGTTCGCGGGACTCCTCGGCTTCTGGCTCGCCGCACTCCCCGTCACGGTCAGCGCCCAGACTTCGGACCTTCCCGAGAAGCGGACCGCATCCGCTCCGGTCGCCGTCGAAGCCGCGCGGGGCGAACTTCCCGGATCCGCGATCGGGACGCTGTCACCCGACCTCGACCAGCGACGTATCGCCAAGCGAATCCTCTACGCGCTCCAGAAGAATCACCTCGAGAGCATCGCGATCGACGACTCGCTATCCGGCGCACTTCTCGATACCTACATCGAAGACCTCGACCCGTTCCGACGCTACTTCCTCGCGAGCGACATCGGGCGCTTCGAACGCTTCCGCTTCACGCTCGACGAGTCGATCATCAAGGGCGAGCTCGGCCCCGCCTTCGAGATCTTCCAGACGTGGCTCGAGCGTCGACTGCAAGCGTACGAACACCTGAGCGAGCTGCTCGAGAACGAGCTCGAAACGCTGACGTTCGACGTCGACGAATCCCTGAGCACGAAGCGCGACGAAGGGCCCTGGCTCGCGTCCGAAGAGGAATTCCTCGACCTGTGGCGGCGCTACTTCAAGAACGACGTCTTGAACCTGCGACTCTCGGAAGTCGAAGCCGACGAGATCGGCGATCTCCTGAAGGAGCGCTACGACAACCAGATCGTCATGATCAAGCAGAGCAACAGCGCCGACGCGTTCCGCACCTACATGTCGGCGTTCACGTCGCAGTACGATCCGCACACCGAGTACTTCCCGCCGCGCAAGGCCGAGAACTTCGACATCGAGATGAGCCTCTCGCTCGAGGGAATCGGCGCGCTGCTCGAGCCGCACGGCGAGTTCACGCGAATCGTGCGCATCATCCCCGGAGGGCCGGCCGAGAAGGATGGACAGCTTCAGCCGTCCGACCGCATCGTCGCCATCGCGCAAGGGATCGACGGGGAATGGACGAACGTCGTCGGCTGGCGTCTCGATGACGTCGTCGACCGGATCCGCGGCCCGAAGGGTTCGTTGATCCGACTCGAAGTGCTGCCCGCCGAACAACCCATCGGCGGCGACACGACGACCATCGATATCATCCGCGACGAAGTGAAGCTCGAAGAGCAAGAGGCGCAGAGCAAGGTGATCGCGATCGAGCGCGGCGAGCGCGAATACAAGATCGGCGTGATCGAACTCCCGGCCTTCTACATCGACTTCGAAGGGGCACGGAAAGACCCGACGAACTTCAAGAGCAGTTCGCGCGACGTCCGTGACCTGATCACGAAACTCCAGAAGACGCACTCGATCGACGGCGTCGTCGTCGATCTGCGCAACAACGGTGGCGGCTCGCTGTACGAAGCTCGCGAGGTCACGGGGCTGTTCCAACGACGACGCCCCGTCGTCGAGATCCGTGCCGTCGACGACGAGGTCGAGGTGCAGGTCGCGGGCGGCCGCCAGGGCGCGATGTACGACGGCCCGCTCGCGGTCATGGTCAATCGACTGAGCGCATCGGCGTCGGAGATCTTCGCGGGCGCGATCCAAGACTACGGACGAGGGCTCGTGTTGGGTACCTCGACCTTCGGCAAGGGAACCGTGCAGAACCTCGGCGGTCTCGAAGACGGGCAGATCAAGCTCACGCAGGCGAAGTTCTACCGCGTCACGGGCGAGAGCACGCAGGTGCGCGGCGTCACCCCCGACATCGCGTTCCCGCAGCAGTTCGACCCCGAGCGTATCGGCGAGAGCGCGCTCGACCGCCCGCTCGCATGGGACAAGATCCCCTCGGTCCCGGGATACGAGAAAGACCTGACGATCGAGCGCAGCTTGCCGAAGCTCCGCGAGCTGCACGAAAAGCGCGTGGCTTCCGATCCGGACTACCAGTTCCTCGTGGATTGGTTCGCCTACCGCAACGACGTGTCGAACTCGCCCGCGATTTCGCTCAACGAGGCGATGCGCAAGGCCGAACGCGAGGCCGACGAAGCCCGACGTCTCGCGATCGAGAACAAGCGTCGCGCCAGCCTCGGCAAGGAGGCGATCGCGAGCTTCGACGAGCTCGACGAAGAAGACGACGACGGCCGCCCCGGTCCCGACGAAGCCGACGCGTTCGCGCGCCAAGCCGCCGAATCGCTCGTCGACCTGATCGAGATCCAGCGCGGCATCCGCACGGTCAAGCGCTGATCCTCGAGCGCTGACCGGGCGAGCGTCACTACAGCTCGAGGTCCGAGTCGGCCGATACGCCATCAGGCGCCGATCGCGTTCGCATCGCGATCCGGCCCTGCCGCGTCGGCCGACTTCAGGACCTCGCCCATGCAAATCTTCGTCCTCGGGATGCATCGCTCCGGAACGTCCGCGGTGACGTCCGTGCTCGTTCGCATGGGGGCCTACCCCGGCCCCGAGCAGCAGAGCATCGGCGCGAACGAAGAGAACCCCAAGGGCTTCTACGAGCGGCGCGACGTGGTCGACCTCGACGTCGAGGCGTTCACCGCGATCGGCGCGGATTGGCATCGCGTCACGGGATTCGACCTCGAGCGACGGCGCGACGAACAGCGGCAAGACCACGCGGCCCGCATCGACACGATCGTCTCCGAACTCGACGGTCATCGGCCGTGGGTGCTCAAAGACCCTCGCATGTGCTTCACCTTGCCGATCTGGCTCGCGGCGTGCGATCGGCCGGTCGTCGTCTTCGCCCACCGATGCCCGATCGAAGTCGCCGACTCCCTGCGCGTGCGCAACGACTTCGCGCACGTGGTCGGCATCGCGCTGTGGGAAGCGTACACGGTCGAGGCACTGCGCAACTGCCGCGACGTACCGGTCGTCCCCGTTTCGTACGCCGACTTGGTCAGCGACCCGCGCACGACGACGGCTCGCTTGCGACGCGACCTCGCCGACCTCGGCGTCGAGTCGCTGCGCTCGCTCGATGCCGGCGACCTCGACGACATCATCGACCGCGATCTCTACCGCAATCGCGCCGATCACCGCGATCCGGCCGAGTTCATGAACGCGACGCAGTTCGCGCTCTATCGCGCGATGCGCGACGGTTCAGCGTTCGACGAGTTCTTCGACGCGCACCTTTCGGAAGGCGGGCGCATCACGCTCGAAGAGTTCGAAGCCGAGCTCGAAGCGGAGCGGATCCCCGACGAAGCCTTCGCCGGAGACGAAACGACGGGCGAGCCCGCCATGGAGCCGCGCAAGGGCATGAGCCCGCGCTATCAACGACTCGAGCGCCGCTATCTCGAGCTCGCACAGCTCCAGCACCGCACGTCGAGAAAGCGCGCCGAAGCGGAGTCCGCCTACGAGAAGGCGAAGCAGCACGCGCAGCGCCTCGAAGAGAACGTCACGGGACTGCGCGAGCGGCTCGGAACAGCCGAAGAGTCGTACCGTGTCGCGAAGGACAAGCGCGACGAAGCGCTCGAAGCGTATCGACGCGAGAAGGCGCGACACCGAACCGGCGAAGTGAACGACGACTCGGAATCCGACTCCCGATCCGAGCCGGCTGCGCGCGACGCGGCATCCGCGACGCGCGAGCCGAATTCCGAGCACGAATCCTGACCCGATCGGAGCAGGATCCGCCGTACGACCCGAAGGCTACGGACGCGTCGCGCCTCGGCACAGCCCGTACGGCATGAACCGGATCAGTCCTTCGGCTGCGGAACCAAGCGCAGGTACGGCTTCACCTCGTTCCACCCGTCGGGGAACATCTCCTTGGCCTGCTCGTTCGAGACGGCCGGCACGATGATGCAGTCGTCACCGGGCTTCCAGTCGGCCGGCGTCGCGACCTGGCGGCGTGACGTCAACTGGAGGCTGTCGAGCACGCGCAGGAGTTCCGGGAAGTTGCGTCCCGTACTCGCGGGGTAGGTCAGGATGAGCTTGATCGCCTTGTCGGGCCCGACCACGAACACCGAGCGCACGGTGAACGTGTCGTCGGCGTTGGGGTGGATCATCCCGTAGAGGTCGGCCACCTTGCGATCGGGATCGGCGATCAGCGGAAAGTTGAGCGCGTTGCCCGTCACTTCGGCGATGTCCTTCGACCAACCCTCGTGATCCTTGATCGGATCGACGCTGATGCCGAGCACTTTGCAATTGCGCTTCTCGAACTCGTCGCGCATGCCGGCGAGCGTGCCGAGCTCGGTGGTGCAGACCGGCGTGTAGTCCTTCGGGTGCGAGAACAGGAT
>JAUIME010000942.1 GCA_030433195.1 bacterium | reverse complement strand
GCGCGATGCGCGATACGCGAAAGGCGCCGAACTCGCCGCCGGGCCCGCCCGGGCCGCCACCTCGGCGCCCGCCGCGACGATCGGGTCCACCGCGATCGGGGCGATCACCGCGTTCGCCGTCCGCCATGCCGGCGTCGCGGTCGCCGCCTCGGCCGCGGTCCGGTCGACCGAAGCCGCGATCCGGGGGGCCGCCGGGCCCGCCCGGTCCGCGTCCGCCGCCGCGCGACTTGAACGGGTTGAGGAACTGCCACGCCGTGGTGCCGTCGGGCGTCACTTCGAAGAAGCGTCCGGTCTGTCCCTCGCAGATGAGCGTGTTGCCGTTCGGGAGCCGGTTCGCTCCCGAGATGTGGCTCGAGAAGAACGATCCGGGATCGGGCGCCATGTACGTCCACGCGGGCTCGGCCGGCGCGAAGGCGCCGTTCGCTCGACGCGCGAACAGTCCCTTCTCGGGAATCGTGATCGCGATCTCGTCGACCGACGACGCGTCGCCGCTCGGGCGCCCGGGACCGTTGTTGTAGACGAGCAGGCTGCGACGTCCGTTGCCGAGGTCGACCCACGTCGCATCATGCTGGCGATACAGTCGTCGATCGTCGTCGTCGCCGCGGTCGTAGATCTTCGGGTTGCCGTAGCGGAACAGCAGGTCACCGCCGTGCCCGCGCCGGCCACCCTTCGAGCCGCGCGCTTGTTCGGTCGTCGTGCCGTGGTCGATGACCCAGATCTCGTCGGTCGTGCGCACGCTGAGCACGATGAGGTCGTGTTCGGCGTCGTAGTCGATCGAGTTCGTGTGCAGCCAATCCGAACGGGACCCGGGTCCGCCGCGATCGCCGCCGCGGCCGCGACGGTCGCGGTTGCCGTTTTCGTTTTCGTTGTCGTCGCTGCCGGGCGCGTCGTCCGAACCCCCGCGGTCGTCGCCGCCGGCATCGGGCGGCAAGTAACCGAGCGCGATGAGGCGCCGGCGCTCTTGATCGGACATCGCTTGCGGTGCGGCTTCGTCCTTCGATGCGGGGCGATCCCAGTTGACGTCGAGACGTTGCGGGTGATCGGCGACGACACCGTAGTTCGGCTTCTCGGGATCGACGTCTTGGACGAGGTGATCCCACACATGCCACTCCCAGACGATCGTTCCCCCGTTGGGTCGCTCGGGCTTCACTTCGTAGACCGCGTCGGGCCAGATGCCGTTCTCGTCGACGAGCTCGGGATCACGCCCGGCCGCGATCGCTTCCTCACGCGACTTGCTCTCCCACGCGATGAGGAGCACGTTGCCGTTCGGCATCGGCGCGATGTCGTGATGGTGCATGCGCTCGGTTCCGTTGAACGGGAAGTCCCAAACGACGTCGCCGTTCCACGCGATCTCTTGGACGCGGCCGCCGATACCGCCCCCACGGAACACGCCGCCCGCGTCGTCACGCGCGGTACGAAGCAAGTTGCCATTCGCGAGCAAGTACACGGAGTTGCCGGGCGAGTACTCGCTCTTCCACCGATGCACGAGATTCCCCGCGAGATCGAGCAGGTACGTGTCCGTTCCGCGAAGCGGCGTGAACAACGTATAGCCCTCGAAGGCGGCGTCCGTGAGCCTCTGGAGCCCGCGGTCGGGTGCGATCTCGGGTTCGTCCGAATCGGTCGATGCAGGAGCCTCGTTGCGCGTGGCCGGCGAGCCGGGTTGTGCGGCGGCGACGGTCGCCGAAACGAGGAGGAGTATCCAGCTCGACAGGGTCACGAGT
>JAUIME010000154.1 GCA_030433195.1 bacterium | reverse complement strand
CGCGTCGATCCTCAAGAAGATCCTCGAGCCCGCGGTCGGCGAGTCGGTCAACTACGTGAACGCGCTCTCGGTGGCGCGCGAGCGCGGGATTCGCTTCGAAGAGTCGCGGTCGCCCGAGGCCGAGGACTACTCGAGCGTGATCTCCATCGAGATCCGCTCGGGCGACGTCGAGCACTCCGTCGCCGGAACCCTGTTCCAGAAGAACAAGCCGCGGATCGTGCAGCTCGACCGCTACCCGCTCGAAGCGCGACCGGAGGGAGTGCTCTTGGTCATGACAAACCGCGACGTCCCGGGCGTCATCGGCCGCGTCGGATCGGTCTTGGGCCGCTACGGCATCAACGTGGCCGAGTTCCGGCTCGGGCGAACGGTGATCGGGGGCGAAGCGATTTCCGTGCTCAACCTCGACAACGACGTCGAGCCCGAGGCGCTGTCCGAGCTGCTCTCTTTGGAGAACGTCACGTCGGCGCGCGTCATCCGGTTCGCGACCGAGCCTTCGGCCCCGGTCGGGGTGAGCTGAAGCCGCATGCCGATGCGCCTCATCGCCTTCGACTTCGATTCGACCCTCGCGCCCGGGGAAGTCATCGACGAACTCGCGCGCGAAGCCGGTGTGTACGAAGAGGTGGCGGCCGTCACCGCCCGCACGATGGGCGGGACGCTCGACTTCACCGAAGCCATGCGCCAGCGACTCGCGCTGCTCGGCGGCCTTCGACGTGACGACGTCGATCGCGTGGCCGCGCGCGTCGGCTTGCGTCCGGGCGGCGGAGCGCTATGGTCGGAACTGCGCCGTCGCGACTATCGGATTGCTATCATCTCGGGTGGATTCCTCGACGTCCTCGGCACCGTCCTCCGCCGCGAGCAATGCGAACCCGACCACCTCTTCGCGAACGAACTGCGATTCGATGCCGACGGACGGCTACTGCCGGACGCCGTCCTGCACGTGAGTTCCAACAAGGGCGACGTGCTGCGCGAACTGCAGGAAGCGCTCGACATTCCGCCGAGCCGTACGGTCGCGGTCGGCGACGGAGCGACCGACATCGCGATGTTCCGGGAGGCGAGCACGAGCATCGCGGTCCAGGCGAAGCCGCTCGTTCGCGAGGCCGCCACGATCGTCTTCGACGAAGACGATCTCGAGGCGTTGGCTTCGCTCCTTCCATGAGGCGCGCCCCGCACCTTCGGGAGTTCGCCGCCTCATGACGCCCCGCACGAGGAAGACCGCCGAGTCGAGCACCGGCCCATCCCGCAGTGGCAAGTCCCCAACCGGCGAGTCCGGCGACGGCGACTCCCGTACCGACGAGGGCGGCTCGACCGACACACTCGTGTTGCGCGGCGTTCGCCAGAACAACCTGCGTGGCTTCGATCTCGACATCCCCCACGGATCGTTCGCCGTCATCACGGGCGTGTCCGGATCGGGGAAGTCGTCGCTCGCGTTCCAAACCCTGTACGCCGAGGGGCAGCGCCGCTACGTCGAGTCCTTCTCGGCCTACGCTCGCCAGTTCCTCGATCGCATGTCGCGGCCGGACGTCGACACCGCCGAGGGAATCCTCCCCGCGATCGCCATCGAAGCGACGAACAACGTGCGCACCTCGCGCTCGACCGTCGCCACCATGACCGAGATCGCCGACCATTTGAAGGTGCTCTTCGCGCGCACCGCGACGCTCTACTGCGGAAGCTGTGGAAAGGCCGTCCGGCGCGACGATCCCGCATCGATCGCGACGTCGATCCGCGCCGAAGCGGAAGCCGCCGACCCCGCGCCGAAGATGGCCCTCGTCACGTTCCCCGTCCCGCGCCCCGCCGACCTCGATCGCGACGCGTTCCTCGACGAGCTCGAGCGTGAAGGCTTCCGGCGCGTCTTCATCGACGGCGAAGTCGTCCGGACCCGACAGCTCCGGGACGACGAAGACGACCGCATCGCGGGCGACACGACGCGTGTCGTTCTCGACCGCATCAAGTTCCCCGTCACGGACCAGCGCCTCGCCGACAGCCTCGAACAAGCGCTCGAGCTCGGCAGCGGACACCTCGAAGTGCGACTCGACGGTGGCGAGCCGTTGTCGTTCTCACGCGAGCTGCACTGCGCGCGCTGCGACCTCGAATACCGCGATCCGGTTCCGAACCTGTTCTCGTTCAACAGTCCCGTGGGAGCGTGTGAAGCGTGCCACGGATTCGGGCGCGTGCTGACGCTCGACGACGAACGCATCGTGCCCGACCCTCGGCTTCCGATCCGCGACGGGGCCATCAAGCCGTGGCGAACCGAGAAGACCGAGCCCGAGTTCGAGACCTTGCTCGATTTCTGCCGCCGCGCGAAGATCCCGGTCACGCGACCCTTCGGTGAACTCACCGAACGCCAGCAACGGCTCGTGCTCGAGGGCGAGCAACCCTCGAAAGCCCGGCCGCGGGAACGCGACCGATTCGGTGGCGTGTACGCGTGGTTCCGCAAGCTCGAGAAGAAGACCTACAAGATGCACGTTCGCGTGCTCCTGTCACGGTATCGCGGATACGTTCCGTGCCCCGAGTGCCACGAGACGCGCCTCAAACCCGATGCGCTCGGCTATCGCATCGCCGGAAAGACCATCGCCGACGTCTACGCGATGACGATTCGCGACGCGGTCGCCTACTTCGACTCTCTCGAGTTTCCGCCGGGGCTCGCCAAGGCGGCGGAGCCCGTGCTCATCGAACTGCGTCCGCGCCTGACCTATCTCGAAGAGGTCGGCCTCGACTACCTCTCGCTCGGACGCGCCTCCCGTACGCTTTCGGGCGGCGAAACGCAGCGCGTCAACCTCACGACCGCGCTCGGGTCGGCGCTCGTCAACACCATGTACATCCTCGACGAGCCGTCGATCGGTCTGCACGCGCGGGACGCCCAGCGCGTGATCCGCGTGCTGAAGGACCTGCGAGCGCGCGGGAACACCGTCCTCGTCGTCGAGCACGATCCGGCGATGATGCGCGAAGCCGACCTCGTCGTCGACATCGGACCGAACGCCGGGCGCGACGGCGGCAAGCTCCTGCACTGCGGACCGCTCGAGACGCTGCTCGATCACCCCGAATCGCTCACGGCGGCGTTTCTCTCGGGACGCGAGTCCGTTCCGATTCCGAAGAAGCGCCGCCCGCCGCGCGACGACCGCGCGATCCACATCCGCAACGCGACCGAGCACAACCTCCGAGGCGTCGACGCGACGATTCCCCTCGGACTCTTCACGTGCGTGACAGGGGTCTCCGGATCCGGGAAGTCGACGCTCGTCCACGACGTCCTCTACGGAAACGCTCGACGTCGGCGCGGCGAAGTCGTCGAGAACGTCGGCGCTTGCGACGGCATCGAGGGGCTCGACCGAATCGGCGACATCGTACTCGTCGACGCGGCTCCCGTTGCGACGACGTCGCGATCGAATCCGGCGACGTACAGCGGCGCTTGGGACGGCTTCCGCGAGCTCCTCGCGCAAGCCCCCCTCGCACGGGAACGGCGCTACTCGCCGCGCACGTTCTCGTTCAACGTCTCCGCCGGACGCTGCGAGACGTGTCAGGGCGAGGGCTACGAACGCGTCGAGATGCAGTTCCTCTCGGACGTGCACCTCCCCTGTCCCGACTGCGAGGGGCGACGATTCAAGCGGGCCGTTCTCGAGGTCGAGCTCGAGGGCGCCAGCGTCGCCGAGATCCTCGACATGACCGCGGCGGAGGCACTCGAACGATTCGGCTCGCGCCCCGAGATCGAGCGTTCGCTGCGCCCGCTCGTGACCGTGGGGCTCGGGTATCTTCGGCTCGGGCAACCGCTGCCGACACTCTCGGGCGGGGAAGCTCAGCGCCTGAAGCTCGCCGCGCATCTGCGCGACGCCGCGTCGTCGAAGTCCGGCGCACCGAGCCTGTTCTTGTTCGACGAGCCGACGACGGGCCTGCACCTCGCCGACATCCGCGTGCTCCTCGCGGCGCTCGACGCGCTCGTCGAAGCCGGCCACACGGTCGTCGTCATCGAGCATCATCTCGACGTCATTCGTTCGGCGGATCATGTCATCGACCTCGGCCCCGAAGGCGGTGCCGAGGGTGGGGAGATCGTCGCGGTCGGCACGCCCGAAGAGGTCGCCGCGTCGGATCGCTCGGCGACCGCCCCGTTCCTCCGCGAGGCGCTCGAATCCGCGGGCAAGAAGAAGCGTCGCAAGACTCGTCGCAAGAGTGCGTCCTCCCCCGATCCCTCGCCCGCCACGACGGTCCGCGAGGCCCTCGTGCCCGTCACCGCGCCGACCGACATCTTCGTGCGCGGCGCGCGCGAGCACAATCTGCGCGACGTCGACGTGCGCGTCCCGCGCGACGAGTTCGTCGTCGTCACGGGACCGAGCGGCTCGGGAAAATCGACGCTCGCGTTCGACATCCTGTTCGCGGAGGGCCAGCGCCGTTACCTCGATTCGCTGTCGGCGTATGCACGGCAGTTCGTCGCGCCGATGAAGCGTCCCGACATCGATTCGCTGACGGGCATCCCGCCGACGATCGCCATCGAGCAACGCACGACGCGCGGCGGGCGCAACTCGACGCTCGCCACGATGACCGAGATCTATCACTTCGTGCGCTTGCTCTACTGGCGAATCGGGCGATTGCATTGTCCCGATTGTCACATCGAAATCGGTGCGCTCTCGCCGGCGCAGGTTCGCGACGAAGTTCGCGACACGTACGCACGCCGCAGCATCGCGGTGCTCGCCCCGATCGTCCGCGGCCGCAAGGGCTACCACAAGGACGTCTTCGAACGCGGCGCGCGCACCGGGATTCGCGAGGCGCGCGTCGACGGCGCGTTCGTAGCGTTCGACGCCGACACCATCCCCGCGCTGGAGCGTTTCGTCGAGCACGACGTCGACTGGGTCGTGGCTCGCCTCGAAGTCGGCCCCGAGACCGAGGGGCAGCTCGACGCCGCGCTGCGTCGCGCCTTCGATCTCGGCAACGGGATGGCTTCCGTGATCGGAGAAGACGACGACGAACCGCACCTCGTCTCGCTACACCGTACGTGTCCGAGCTGTCGCCGCGCATTCGAAGAGCTCGATCCGCGCTTGTTCTCGTTCAACAGTCGCCACGGACAATGCCCCGAGTGCAAGGGAAGCGGCCTCGCCGAAGAACTCGATCCGGTCCTCATGGTCGCCGACACGCGACGCAGCCTCGCGGACGGCGGCCTCGAGATCTTCCAGCGAGCGCCGATCGCACGCGCGATCGACGCGGACAACGTCCTGCGCGAAGCCAAGGAGCTCGGCAAGATCCCGATCGACGTTCCGATCGCCGACCTGCGCGAGAGCCAGTGGAATCGTTTCTTCCGCGCGCAAGGCGACTTCACGGGCCTCGTGCCCAGGCTCCTGCGCCTGCGACGCCGCACGCAGCGCAAGGCGGTCCACAAGCACCTCGACTCGTTCGTGAGCTTGCACGACTGCCCCGAGTGCGACGGACGGCGCCTGCGCGACACCGCGCTCTCGGTCGAAGTTCACGGCACCACGATCGACGCCCTCACGTCGATGTCGGTCGACGCCGCGATCGCGCACTTCGAAGGATTCGCGCTCTCGGGTCGCGATGCGGCGATCGGCGATCGGCTCGTCGAGTCGATCCTCGCCAAGCTCCAGTTCTTGCGCGACGTCGGTCTCGGCTACCTCACGCTGGGCCGGCGTGCCGACACGCTGTCCGGCGGTGAATCACAGCGCATCCGTCTCGCCGCCCAGCTCGGCTCGAATCTCACGGGCGCGTGCTACGTCCTCGACGAACCGACCATCGGCATCCACCCGCGTGACAACACGCGGCTTCTCGGGACCCTGCGATCGTTGCGCGACCGCGGCAACACGATCGTCGTCGTCGAGCACGACGAGGAGACGATGCGCGCCGCGGATTGGCTCATCGACATGGGGCCCGGCGGAGGCAGCCGTGGCGGCGAGCTCGTGTGCGAAGGCACTCCGAAAACGGTCGCACGTTCGAAGCGCTCGCGCACTGCCGCGTTCCTGCGCAACGACACCCAAGACGTCTTCCGACCGGAGCGTCGAGAGGGACGCGGCGAACACGCGCTTCGCGTCCTCGGCGCGCGCGCGAACAATCTGAAACGTATCGACGTCTCGGTCCCGCTCAACGCCGTCGTCGCCGTGACGGGCGTATCGGGTTCGGGCAAATCGACGCTCGTGCACGAAATCCTCTACAAAGGCCTGCGCCGCGCCATCACGGGTAGCGCCGTACGTCCCGGCGATCACGACGGCATCGACGGTGCCGAGCGGCTGCAGCGCGTCGTGCAGGTCGACCAGTCCCCGATCGGCAGAACGCCGCGGTCGATCCCGGCTTCCTACGTCGGGTTCCTCGACGAGATTCGCGGCCTGTTCGCGATGACGAACGAGGCCCGCGCGCGCGGCTACGAGCCGGGCCGGTTTTCGTTCAACGTCGCGGGCGGGCGTTGCGAATCGTGTTCGGGGCAAGGCCGCATCCGCATGGAGATGAGCTTCCTGCCCGACGTGCACATCGACTGCGACACCTGCGGCGGCAAACGCTTCGACGAGGAAACGCTCGCCGTGCGATTCCGCGGCAAATCGATCGCCGAAGTGCTCGCGATGTCGTTCGACGAAGCCGACACGTTCTTCGCGTCGATCCCCGCAGTGCAGTCGTACACGAAGTTCCTCGTCGACATCGGGCTCGGCTACCTCACGCTCGGTCAACCGTCGAATACCCTCTCCGGCGGCGAAGCGCAGCGCATCAAGCTCGCGCGCGAGCTCGGGTCGGCTTCGCGACAGGGCACGCTCTACATCCTCGACGAGCCCACGACGGGTCTGCATCCCTCGGACGTCGCGGGGTTGCTCTCACTGCTGCACGGACTCGTCGAGCAGGGGCATTCCGTCGTCGTCATCGAACACAACATCCCCGTCGTTGCATCCGCCGACTGGGTCATCGATCTCGGACCCGAGGGCGGGGACGCCGGCGGCCGCGTGATCGCCGAGGGACACCCGCTCGACTTCGCGTCCGACGAGACGAGCGTCACGGCCCGCTATCTCCACGAGTTCTTCGAACGCCGCGGCGAAGTCCCGCGCTGAGTTTTCCGCCTCGGTCAGACGGCAACGTGCAGCGCCGCGATGCGCCGCACCGACGCTTCGTCGACACGGGCCGCCTCCGCGTGCTCGGGCCATTTCCGAATCGCCTCGACAACGCGCTCGACATCCCGCGAGGCCCCGCGGAGATTGAAGCTCTTGGCGACACCGAGCAGATCGTCGATCGTGATCCCGTCGCCCTTCCCCGCAACGAGCATCTGATGCCGACGCGTCCACTTGCCCGGTGCGGGATTGTGCGCGAACGTGAGATCGTACGCGGGCGCGAGGCGCCACTGCCCGTCGCGATCCATGAGGAACGACACGTTCTTCGTATGGTCGTCGCAGTTGCGCGCCACGACGTTGAACGTCATCCGGCGAAACGCCTCCGCGAGCGCGTCCTTGCCGAGACGAAGCGCCTGCATCGTCCGAAACAGCAGCTCGTAATCGTAGGTTCCGGGGCGGTTGAAATCGGCGTGCTGCATCGCGCACAGCGTTTGAAGATGGCATTTGCCGCGCGCGTCGCGATCGAAGCGACGCGTCATGAAATGCGCCCGCCCGCCTTCTTCGAGCAGCCGGCACGACGCCATTTCGATCCCCGCGTCGCGTGCCATGAGGTGGTAGGCGTACTCGATACGGCCGTAACCATGACTCTCCCCGAGATCGAGGTCGAGACCGACGCCGTCGAACTTGAGGAGCCACGGTTCGAACCCGTGCGGAAGATCCGATTGCCCGGCGACGAGCTCTTCGGTATCGGCTCGGAATCCGACGACGGCCTTCGCCCGCGCCCCGCCGGCCGATGTTCCGACCGAGAGGATCTCGGGCGCGACGTCGCCGATGCGTCCTCGAATCGCCGCCCGCGCGCTCTCGACGAGCGACGCCATCGCGAGCGGAACCGCGACCGCCGATTCCGATGCGGCGTCGATCGCGGGCTCGAACTCGAGAGCGCCCATCGCGCGGCGCCCCATGTACAAGAGCCGCTGCAGCGTCGTGATCGTCGACGGCGCGATCCCGCGCTGCGTCATGTACGCGTCGATGAGCGCGTTGCCGAACGCGTCGGGCAAGGCATCCGCCAAGAAGCCCGGCAGACCGTGAAACGTCAGGCGATCGAGCTCCGGAAACCGATAGACGCGCGTCGGATGAAGCGGCGCGTGAAACGGCGCAATCTCGAGACCGCTCCGCGCGAATTCTCGGGCAAACTGAAACTCGAGCACACCGCGACTCGTCGGAGCCTCGGCCACCGCGCCGACCGTCTGCTCCCACAGCCGGACGCGGACCACCCCGGGATCGGCCTCCGCGCTCACGACGAACTCCCGTCGGCCTCGGGATCCTCGGCAGCAGGATCCGCGGTACCCCGCTTTTTCGAATCGTGCCGCTCCCGCCGCGCGGTCGAGGAATCGGACCGCGACCGCCGTGGTGCCCACGCCTTCTGGCGCTGCGGCTTCTGCGCGAGTCGCTCCATCGGCGTCGGCGCCGACAGATCGGGAACGACCTCCAAGAGCGCGTCGAGGCGTCCGTAGACGCGCAGCACGGCGAGCACGGTCATCATGGTCGCCGAACCCGTGTTCTCGAGTCGAGAAATGGCCGTGACGGAGACCCCCGTACGCTTCGCGAGCTCCTTCTGAGTCATCGAGGCACCGCGCTCGCTCACGCGAAATTGACGCAGACGTTCTCCGAACGCCCGCGCGACCTCGGCGTCCGTTTGGTATTCGGTAACCACAAAACAACCTCCTTTTAATGGCTACTAGAAACTACCCTCCAAAACAACGCGATTCAAGCAACATTTACAGACGCTTCGCCCCTGCCTCTCATCTCCTTTCGTTTTGTAGACTTACGCGCTATGGAATGTCGTGAGACCGTCAGCACCGCCGAATCGACCCCCGAGGCCCTCGACGAAATCGTCGGGCAGCTCTCCGCCTCGGGAGACACCGGATCGCCTCCCGATCTGGCCATGGTCTTCGTGTCCCCCCACCATCGGTCGTCGTACGCAGCGGTCCAGGAGCGAATCCTCGACGCGACCGGGGCGCGGCACCTGATCGGCTGCAGCGCCGAGTCGGTCGTGGGCGGCGGGCAAGAGGTCGAGCAGCAACCCGCGATCGCGGTCTGGCTCGCCAACCTGCCGGGCGTCGACATCGAAACGTTCCACGCGACCTACGAAACGACACTCGGAACCGGGTCGCTCGTCGGCCT
>JAUIME010000153.1 GCA_030433195.1 bacterium | reverse complement strand
GAATGTCGCCGCCAAGTTCACCTACATCGACCACGGCATCCGCGGCCCGATCTTCTTCGGCTACTGCAACCCCGATCTCTCCGATCCGTGCGAGTGCCATTGCACCGAAGGCGTCGACCCGTGCACGACCCCTGGACAGCCCCCGATCTCGTACCGCGCTCGACTCACCGTCGAGCTGTGGATCCCGAACAACATCAACTTCGCGGGCACGCCCGTGCTCTACGTCGACAAGGTCGAGGCACGCACGGGACAGGGCTACCAGGAGAAGGCGCTTCTCGCCAAAACGCTCGCCAAGAAGGGGATTCCCGCCGCTCTGTGGTCCGAGATCGACCACTATCCGGTCGGCGGAGGAAGCCCCGCGGTCTCCGTTCATGAGTACTTCGGGTACCCGGGCCCCGCGACGTTCCAACGGGCCGCGTTGCGTTGGCTCCGCACGCGCGACCCGCTGAATCTGACGCCCGAAGACCTGCGCTTCGACGACCGTTACCTCACCTCGCAGGGCTACCTGCTCACGACGACGTTCTTCCAACGCAAGGTCGTCGAGTTCTTCGGCGGTGACCCCGATGCGCAAGCCTGGGTGGATCGCGTCGAGTCGGTCTACGCGGGCGGCTCGAAGACGGGCGGCGGTGCGATCAGCGCGGCCGGCATCGATCCGCGCTGCGTCGGTACGCGCATCTCGAACTTCATGTCGATGGACGCGAGCGACGACTGCGCGCCTTCCCGCTACGATCGCGATTGGCGCGAGTGTCCCGTCAACTGCCCGACCGACGATCCGTGCACGGACGTACCGAGCGGCGAACACCGCTGGGTACGCCATTCGACGTGGGCGTGGGGCAACCGCGACAACCACCCCTCGTACATGGACGTCTACCGGCCCGACAATAATCGTGCGCGCTACGAGCACTTGTTCTACGTCGAGATCGGCGGCACGCACGATTGGATCAACCCGCTCGGTAGCCACACGCGATTCTGGGACAGCGTCGACGGCATGACCGGCGGGCTCGTCGATCCGCTCGAAGATCAATGGGACTATCGCCTCGTGCGCCGCATGAACCGCGCCCACGGAGTCTCGACGATCGTGGGTCAAACGAGCGGCGGCCTCGACGTCCGCGCCGACCAACTCATGGTCTGGGGCACCCTGCGCCACCTCGCGAAGAACAAGGCGATGCCGCGCATCGACACGAGCATGGTCGACGTTTCGGGCAACCCGGCAACCGAGCCGTGGTCGGTTCGCATCCGCGTGTCCGAGACGCGCGCCGGCCACGATCCCGCGCTCCACGAGCAGTTCAAGATCTGGGTCGCCCTCTCCGACGATCGCGACTTCCGCCGCTGCACGCCGCCCATCCTCTGCATGAACATCGACTCGCAGCCGTGCGAAGCGAACGGCGTCTGCCGCGATCCGTCGTGGGACGACAACAAGCCGCAAGAGGACTACTTCGTCGAGATCGCTCCCTCGAGCGTGACCGTCGATGGCGAGTTCCGCGACATCCTCTTCGCCCCGCCCGCCGAAGCGCTCGCGATCAGCAACCCCATCGCGGCCGTCATCGTCGAGGGCTTCTTCGAAGGCGGCATCGTCGGCAAGATCCAAGACGACTGGATCCTGTGGACCGACGTGCACTTCGAGAACGAAGAGATGTACCCGCCGTACGCGTGCTGCCCGCCGTAGAGGCAAGTCGGCACGCCGGACAAAGGAGCACTTTCGCCGCCGGTCGAGTTCCGTTGCATGGAGCTCGGCCGGCGTTTTTTCGTCGGCGGCAGTCGCGAGCCGCCGAGACCGCCGCGAGTTCACCGACGAGAATCCGGAAGCCCGAAAAAGTTGCTTGGAAGCTGAACCGTTCCGCGGGAGCACGGCATTTCCCTTTTGACCGCACCGAGATTCGGTCGCGGTTCACAGGGCTCCCGAGCGCGAGTCTCTCCAAACGTCGAACGGTCCGCCTACCAATCGTGGAGAGATTCGCCGGCACGATCGGTTCGTACCGGTATCGCGCTCGGGGGTCCGTTTTTCCTCCGCGGGCGATGGCACGATCCGCCCCGCCGCGCGACGGTCGGCTCGCCCGCGCCGCGACGACCGACCGCGATCCCCCACCTCCCGAACGCCCCCGATCAGTAGTGCAGGAGCTGCTTCGCCGTCTCTTCGTCGGTGACGAGGTGCGATGCGTAGCGGTGGCGCTCGCCCGCAATCGACGCGAAGAGCGCCGGGATGGCGTACTTGCCGGGCAGGTGCCGGGCCATGAGGATGACGGCCTTCTCGGGGTCGGCGGCCATGCGCTCGAGCACCGGGAGCTCGGCCGCCGTGTAGAAGAGGTACTCGACCTCGCTCCCGTCGTCGTCGCCTGGCTTGCGAAGAGGCACGGGCGTTCCGTCGGCGCGAATGCCGATGTAGGCGATGTCGCCGACGATGCGTTCGCTGCGGATCCATTCGTCCATCGGGAACTCGAACTCGCGGGCCAGACGGTAGAACGTCGAACCCCCGCGCTTTTCGTCGACCGTGGGACCCTTCTCGCGCGCGGCGTGCATGGGAAGCTCGCCGACTCCCGTGACGACGATGTCGAGTTCGGTATCGCCCGGTTCGACCGACCGACGGCCGCGCGCGGGACGCAATCGATCCCGCACGCGATACGGTTCGGTGTGCCTTACGACGTCGAAGGTCTGCGGGAGCAGGTCGAGCTCGTGCAGTCGGTCGCGACGAACGAGGAGAGGCGCCGAAAGCCCGTACGCCTGGGCGCCCGCGTCGTCGCCATGCGAAGCGGCGCCGCCGCGCGACGACTCGAGTCGCGCCGTCACCTCGGCGTTGATCTTGTCGGCGAGCTCGAAGGCGAGAATCGTCGCGTTGCCGGCGAGCTGATCGGGACTCGACAGCGACACGTTGAGCGGAAAGACACGCACTTGCGGCAGGTCGAGCACGTCGAGGCCGAGCTGGTCGTCCCATCGGAAGTCGCGCGCGGCGCGGATCGCGACACCGATCGTACCGCCCGAGACGATGCCGATGTTGAGGGGACGCTTCTCCTTCTTGCGCATCGCGCCGATGCGGAACATCGTCTCGATGAGCTCCTTCGCCGCCGCACGCGCGAAGTGGAGGTCTCCGTAGCCGCCAACCACGGTGACGTCTTGGAGGTCGCGGAACCCGGACCGCTCGCGAATCGCCGCGGCCGGCCCCGACAGCAGACGATGTTGGATCTGGAGCACGCCGTCCTCGAAGAGGGCGCGCAGGAACGCATCGAACTGGCGCGCGTCGATCGATCGGCCCACCACGCGCTCGCCGAGCTCGGCCATGAGTTCGCGCCGGCGCCGACCGCCGATCCCGTCGCGTCCGCCGAGGTAGCCCTCGAGATCGCGCGCGAACGCATCGAGCAAGGCCGCGCGCTCACTGCGCGAGACGGATTCCAGACTGAACTTGGCTCCCGGCAACCGTCACCTCCTGGCCCGGGAAAAACATCTCCCGGTCCGCAAAAACCTCACGGGCGCGCGAACGCTCGATCGAGTGCTCTTCCGGCGACCGAGCCGGCCGTGAGGGCCGGCCTCCTGCATTCGCCATGCTTGAACGTAGGCGAGACCGCACAAACCAAGACCGAAATGACTCAAATTTCACGGATCGATCACAACAATACCACTACGATCGAATCAAGCAACACAACGAGAACAAAAACAAGCACTCTATTGCACGAAAGATCGAAAAGACCGCACAAAAGGAATCTGACAAGCAATCCTAGTCACCCAGAAACCCCTTGCCTGCCCGGAAGGCCCCGGGATATGCTCTTGCCGTGCGGTTGAAACGATCGTTCGCGCGATCACCGCCCCTCTCAGGAACCGGTCTCAGGAGGACCTCTCGATGGACTTCTCGAAGCTCGATTTGCACTGCCTCGACATCCCCGGCTGGAGCGGCCCGACCCCCGAGGAAACCCACGAAGAGAGCGCCCCGACGCAGAACCACGGCGCGACCGATTCCCGTGACGAAGCACGCAAGTCGTCGAACTCGACGCGAGCCGACCGTCGCGACGCCACCGGCGGCTGAGCCTCACGCGTCGCCCCGACACCGAGCCTTCGGAATCGAGATCCGTCCGCCTGGTCGTACTCGCACTGTCCTGAACGCACGGCAACGCCGCGTCGGCAAACGCCACGTTTGCTACAAAGCGCGGCGATGAACGACATCCCTGTCACCATCGTCGTCGGCACCTGGATCCTTGCCGCCTGGTGTGGATTCTGGCTGGCCTTCGCGGCGTTGCACGGCGTGCTCCCTTCGGACTCGATCACCGTAGCTGTCGCCATCGCCGGCGCGATCCTCGCGGTCGTCGTGGTTCGTCGCATCCTCGCGCCCCTCGGTCATAGCGCCCGCCTCAGGGCATTCGTGATCCTCTCCGCGATCACGTTCGTGACGCTCATCGTCCCGCTGCCACTCCCCTTCCTCTCCTGACCGCGCCGACCCTCCGGCTCGCCCCGCAAGAAACTCACGAAAAGTCCGCAACTCGCCACCTCGAGACCCGACCAGTGATTCGGGCGCAGTACGAGGAGTCACGGCGATGCTCAGATTCGGTAGCAGGGGTTTCCCAGGTAGCAGCGGTTTCCCAGGTAGCAGGGGTTTCCCAGAGGGGGCGACGGTACGATTCGCGGTCGCTGTCGCCGTGTGGCTCACGTGCTGCGCAACCGCGGCGGCCGCCACATGGAATGTCCCCCACGATCGCCCTACGATCCAAGCCGCGATCGACTCCGCTTCCGACGGCGATGTGATTCAGGTCGCCCCGGGTGCCCACGAAGGCCCGGTCGACTTTTCCGGGAAGCGAATCCTCGTTGCGAGCACGCACGGTCCATCGGTCACGCGCATCACCGCTGAATCGGGCAGCCTCGTCGTCGCTCGATCCGGCGAAACGCGAGAGTCCGAACTGAGTGGATTCGCGCTGTCGGGCGGCAACGGCACGCGGATCGCCCATGCAACGTACGGGGGCGCCGTCCTGCTCGACGGCGCCTCGCCTACCCTTTCGGATTGCGTCATCCGCGGAAACCGGGCCGACTTCGGCGGCGCGATCGCATGCCTGAATGGGGCGGCGCCACGGCTCGATCGATGCGTCGTTGCCGCGAACCGCGCCACACGCGAAGGCGGAGGCCTCTACGCCGAGCCTGCCGCCGGCAACGCTCGACTCGAGATCGACGACTGCGACCTCGTCGGGAATGCCGCCGAGCTCGGCGGCGGCGCGATCTTCGTGAATGCGCCGGGCGGTGGCTCGGAAGGACGATCGGGGACCGTTCACCTCGACCGCACGCGGTTTCGTTGGAATCGTGCGACACGCGGGGGCGGCGCATGGTCGAGCGGAACGTCCCTCACCATGCAAGACGTGAGGTTCGAGCACAATGACGCCACGCGATCAGGTGCGGGCATCGAGATCACGGCGGGAGCCTTCGCGATCGAGCGAGCGCACTTCGCCGGAAACCGCGGCGGCGGGAACGGCGCCGCGATCTCGCTCCTGAATACTACCGGCATCGTCCGCGACAGCCGGTTCGAACACCATGCGATCGGATTGCCGACGACGAGAGGCTTGCCCCCGCAGGGCGGCGGCGCGATCGCGATCGTCCGTTGTCGCGATGTCCGTCTCGTAGGAGGAACCTTCGTCAGGAACGCGGTCGAAGTCGCCGAGGGGACCGCGTTCGGCGGAGCGTTGTTCTGCTTCGAATCCTCGTCGGTGACGATCGAAGACGTCGTCCTCCGGAACAACCGCGTCACGGGGGAGGGAGGCGCGATCGGGTTGCGCGAGTCCGGCGTCGAGCTTCGTCGCGTGCGTGCCGACGAGAACCACGCTTCGCTTTCGGGTGGCGCGATCGGTGCCACCGGGAGTGATGTCAGGATCGAGAGCTGTGCCTTCTCCGGGAACTCGGCCGACAACGAGGGAGGCGCGATCGCGACTTCGCGATCGCGTCTCTCCACATCGAGCACGGTGCTGCTCGGGAACCTCGCCGACGTCGCGGGTGCCGGAGCGGCAATGGACGAGACCGAATCCTCGTGGACCCACGTAACGATCACGCGCAACGCGGTGGGAGATCATGGGCCCGGCCTGTACCTGGTGGGCGGCGCTGCGACCCTCGTCAACTCGATCGTCCGCGGAAACACGATGGAATCGCCCCTTGGCGGGGACGTGTACGCGATCGACGCGCATCTCGACGTACGTTCGTGCATACTCGACCGGGCATCGGTCGGACTGGGGGAGTCCAACCTCGACGTCGACCCGGGGTTCGTCTCGCCGGCGCGCGGCGACATCCACCTCCGCCTCGACTCTCCCTGCGTCGACGCCGGGCTCCCGCTCGAAGACGGCGCTCCCTCGAGCGACGCCGAGGGCGATGCGCGGATCGTCGACGGCGATCGCGACGGCGTCGCTCGCGCCGACATCGGGGCCGACGAGCTACGGCCCGAGATCGCGGCACGGTTCGGCGGCGCGGCCGCAACCACGCCCGACCTCGCGGCCCCACTGCGTGTGAACGGATCCCGCGGTGATCACGAGCGCATCGTGCGGGTACCGACAGGTGAACCGATCCGCATCGAGATGCTCGGGTTGGCCACCGGACCGCTACCCGCCCGGTTCGCGCTGTACGCCTTCTTCGAATCACCCGACGAGACGACCGTTCGCGTCATGCCGTTCGGGCTGGGCCTGGCGAGCTTCGCGCTCCCTCTCTCGGGCGGCGACCCCGGCAACCCGCCGATCGCGATCTGGAACAACGCGGGTCATCGTCCCTCGCTCGGCACACCGACTCGCACGTCCGTTCCCGCACCGTCGCGCGTGGCTTGCGCACGGCGCGGCGTCGACCTGCCTGGGCGCGTCACGCTGCAGGGAATCGTCGAAGACTCCGCGTCGTCCGCCACGGTGCGAGCGAGTCTCACGAACGCCGTCGTGATCGAGATCCACAACCTCGAAACCGATCGCTGACCCTCGCCGGGGAGCCTGTCGATCTTGACCCAGCGACCGGCAGGTGCTAGTTTTCCGCATTCACGTCCGACCGTAAACGAATAGGCGAAAGACATTTAGCGCCGAGCGTCCGGGTTGGCGTCGAGATCGCGACCCAGAGCCGGCGTGTCGTATCCACTCGGATGCGCCGCCGGATCCAGCCCCTCGGCGCGCCGCTGTTTCGGGGTTTCGCCCGACGGTAGCCCGAGCGACGGATCGTCGACTCGGCTCGAAGCCGGTCCCATCGCGACTCGGACGTTCACGGGAAGCGACCGCTCATGTCGGAAGCAGCATTCGAACACATCCGGGTCGCGCGCGACGGCCGCATCGCGACGATCGAGTTCGCGAGGCCGCCGCTCAACATCCTCCACCTCGACATGCTCGAGGAGATCCTCACGGCACTCGGGACGATCGATGCCGACAGGACGGCCGCGCTCGTGTTGCGCGGCGAGGGTGACGTGTTCTCGGCGGGACTCGACGTGCGCGAGTACGTGGGATCACGTCTGCCGATGCTGATCGATCGGTTTCACGGGATCTTCCGGCGGCTCATGTCCGTCGATTTCCCGATCATCGCGGTGATTCGCGGCTCGGCGCTCGGCGCGGGGCTCGAGCTCGCTTCGATCTGCGAGTTCACGATCGCGACCGACGACGCGGTGCTCGGGCAGCCCGAGATCACGCTCGGACTGTTTCCGCCCGTAGCGACGATCGTCCTTCCGCGACTGATCGGATCGCCGGCGGCCAACGAACTGATCCTCACCGGCCGGCGCGTCTCGGCCGCCGAGGCTTGGGACATGGGGCTCATCGGCAAGGTCGTCGACGCCGACGATCTCGACGACGAAGTCGGGAAGCTGCTGAACGCGCTCGCGTCGCAGAGCGCACCGGTCACTCGGCTCACGAAGCGGGCCATGTACGGTCGCTTCCGAACGCGCTTCATGGAAGAATTGGCCGAGCTCGAAGCGCTGTATCAGAACGAACTCATGCACCTCGAGGATGCCGCCGAAGGCATCGCCGCATTCCTCGAGAAGCGCAAGCCCGATTGGGCGAATCCTTAGGCCGCGCAGCTCGGGCCGCGCGGGAATCGAACACAGCGAGACGGGAGAGCCATGGAGATTCGAAACGTCGGTGTGGTCGGCTTCGGCCTCATGGGGTCGGGCATCGTGCAGGTCGCCGCGCAGAGCGGCTTCAAGGTCACCGTAAGCGAGGTGAACGAAGACGCGCTCGCGAAGGGGCAGAAGAAGATCGCTCAGGCGCTCAAGATCGCCGTGCGCAAGGGCAAAATGGAACAGGACGCGGCCGATGCGACGCTCGCGAACATCCACGGTGTCACGGATCTCGCCGAGCTCAAAGACAGTGACATCGTCATCGAAGCCGCGACCGAGAACCCCGAACTCAAGCGGACGATCTTCCGCACGCTCGACGAAACCGTCGGCGATCACGCGATCCTCGCGAGCAACACGTCGTCGCTGCCGATCATCGAGATGGCAGCCGTGACGAACCGACCCGATCGTTTCCTCGGCATGCACTTCTTCAACCCCGTTCCACTCATGAAACTCCTCGAACTCGTGCGCGCCGAAACGACGAGTGACGAGACCCTCGCGACGGCGCGAGCGTTCGGCGAGAAGCTCGGCAAGGACGTCATCGTCGCGAAGGACCTGTCGGGCTTCGTTGTGAACCGGCTGCTCGTGCCGTACATCCTCGACGCGGTGCGGTTGCTCGAATCGGGCGTCGCGACCGCCGAGGACATCGACACCGGCATGCGGCTGGGTTGCGGCCATCCGATGGGCCCGCTGACGTTGCTCGACTTCGTCGGCCTCGACACGACGTTGTCGATCTGCGAAATCATGTTCGAGGAGTTCAAGGACGCGAAGTACGCGGCGCCGCCGCTGCTCAAGCGACTCGTCGCGGCCGGTTACTACGGCAAGAAGTCGGGCCGCGGCATCTACGACTATTCGAGCGGAGCGTGATCGACATGAAGGCTCTATTCCGGATGCTCGCCGTCGCGATGATGGTCATCACGGCCACCGCCTGCGCGGCGACGAACGACGACAATGGCGCAACGACCGACAACGTCGAGAAGGGCGAACCCGCCATCAAGCTCTCGGGTGCGACCGAAGGACCGATCCGCGCCACGATGAAGGTCGCCGCGAAGACGGTCGAGCTCGGACGCCCGATCGAAGTCGAAGTCACGATCACGAACGCGGGAACCGAGGCGACCCGCATCAAGGAAGTCGTGCACGACACGCAATCGGTGTCGTTCGCGATAGTCTGGAACCGTTCGA
>JAUIME010000941.1 GCA_030433195.1 bacterium | reverse complement strand
TCTCGATTCGAGTGAGAAAGCCTCGATCACCGTGGCCGCCCACGGGCCGCGCCTGCCGTCCGAAACGTCTCGCCACACACGACTAACGCATGTCGGTCGAGCGTGGCACCGCGGTTGCGTTTCGGATCCACGTGACGCGTGGCCTCGCGGTCATCGACTTCGGAAGTTCCCGACGTGTGTTCGACTTTGTCTTTGTCTTGATCATCACGCTGAATGTGGAGTGGAGTGGAGTACGGGAGCTCCAACGGTGGAGGTCGATGACCCGAGGCCGCGCCGCGTCACACCCCGGGTACGATACGACACACGAGGCCGCGCGACGCGTTCCGCGCCGCCCGCTTTCGTCAACGACCTTCGGTACGCTCGACGGCCGCGCGCAACTGCTCGGTCGCGGGGTCGCCGGGGAACTCGGCCACGAAGCGTTCGAACGCGCGACGAGCGTTCACCGCGTCCTTCTTGCCGAGATACGCTTCGATCGTCTGCCCGAGTAGCGCACGCCTCGTCGCGCGATCGCCCGTCCCCTTCGCGAGCGCACGCTCCAATCCCGCGATCGCTTCGTCGAGATCACCGCGTCGCATGAGGAACTGCGCCATCATGCTGTTCGCGTTCGGGTCGCTTCCGTCGATCTCCAGAACGCGACCCAAGACCTGCTCGGCTTCGTTCGGTCGACCGAGCTGGAAGTGAAGCGTCGCGAGCTGCAGCATCGGGTCAACGTCGAAGCGATCGAGCTCGACCGCACGCTCGTAATGCTCGATGGCGCGCTCGAGCGCGGCCCGTCCCGTAACGTCGTCGCCGCGACGACCCGCTTCCGCGGCGCGCAATCGTTCGTACTGAGCGTAGACGACCCAGATCTTGCCCATCTCGGGACGGAAAGCGACGACCTCGTCGAGACGCCGCTTCGCTTGATCGAGCTCGTTCGCACGCAGCAAGAGCGGGATGAGCAAGGCATACGCTTCGTAGTTCGCGGGATCTTCGGCGATGATCGCCTCGGCCTCGCGACGCGCGTCGTCGACACGCCCCCCCTGCAAGTGTCCCCGAACCACGCTGAGTCGCTCTTGGATGTGCACCCAGTCTTTCGGATCCTTGAGCGCGCCGAGACTGTCCATCCCCTCGCCGTCGGGCAACCGACGTCCCGACGACGTGTAGCCGAGCGCGACGAGCTTCTCTCGCTCTTCGTCGCTGACGACGAGCCCCTCGGTGAAGGCGTCGCGCCCACCCGCGGCCAACAGCTCGCGGATCCGCTCGCGATACTCGGCGACGCGCTCGGGATGCAGCTCGGCGACGTTCTCGCTCTCGAGCGGATCGGCCTCGAGGTCGTAGAGCTCGGGCGTCGGCGCCTCGACGAACTTCCACTTCGCGTCGCGAATCGCGAGCAACGGCGACCAGCCGAACTTGTACCAGGGCATCATCGATTCGCTGTACGACCACAGCGGCTCGTCGAGGGTCGCCCCGGCGTCGGTCGTGAGCAACGGCCGCAAGCTCACGCCCTGCGCTTCGTCCGCTTCGGGGAGGCCGAGCAAGTCGAGGATCGTCGGCGTCACGTCGATCTGCCGCACGATGTCGCCACGACGTACGCCGGCGGGGAGTGCGCCCGCGGCGCGAACCACGAGTGGCACGTGTTGCGTGTCTTCGTAGACGAAAATGCCGTGGGTGCGCTCGTCGTGCGGACCGTAGACCCCCTCGCCGTGATCGGCGGTGACGACGACGAGCGTCCGATCGGCGCGGCCGCG
>JAUIME010000940.1 GCA_030433195.1 bacterium | reverse complement strand
GCACGAGTTATGCGACTTCCGTCGCTCTTCCCCGCGCTTCGGCATCCACCTTGCGATTCCTCCCGCCACTGCGAATACCCTTGGATAACGATGGAGGCTGGTCATGAATTGCGGACGACGAACCCTCGGGGTGGGCATGCTGCTCGCCTTGGTGCTCGCCGCAGCTCCGGCCGGGGCCCAGGACACGGACCGACCCGCGAGTGCGCTCATCTTCCCGCTGTACGATGCGACGGCGGGCGCGGGCACGATCCTGTGCGTCACGAACACGAACACCCAATCGACGTACTGCCCCGACAGGAATCAGAAAATCGGCGACGTGCTGCTCCACTATCTCTACATCGATGGAGACACGTGGCTCGAATTCGATCGCTACGAGTTCCTCACCCCCGGCGACACGCTCTGCGTGATCGCGAGCGAGCACAACCTCGACGGCGGGCGCGGATTCCTCACGGTCACGGCCCACGATCCCAATGGTGAGTCGCTGCTCGAGTTCGACCACCTCGTCGGCTCGGCGATCGTCGTGCAGTCCGGCCTCAACTTCCTGTGGTCGTACGCGGCGTACGGGATGACGACGGACGGCTTCGCGACCGACTGCAACTCGATCGATCCCGACGCGATCGCCAACGGAGGCGACGGTGACGGTGTCCCCGACTACGACGGGGTCGAGTATGCGGCGTTCCCGCTCACGCACATCGTCGACTCGTTCTTCGAGGAAGGCGGCGACCACGACTTCATGAATCAACTCGTGCTGATGTCGACGTCGGGCCGCGAATACGAGAACGAGATCGACTTCCTGTTCTTCAACAACATCGAGCAGAAGTTCTCCAGGAACCTCCAGTTCACGTGCTGGTGGAGCGGCTCCCTGAGCGACATCTCGAGCATCGCACGCAACCTCGGCGGTGACGAGCGCGAGCTCGGTCACAAGACCGAGACCGGCTGGGTCCGCATCCAGGGTGCGCGGGTCGTCGACGGCGCCGGCAACCCGGTGCCCCGAGCGGACCTGACGCCGACGGTTCCCGCGATGCTCGGTGTCTTCATGCAGGGAGTCAACGGCACGAACTACGCATTCGGCAAGACGTTGCACATCGAAGGCGAACTCGACGGGATGGAGATCGCGCTGGGAGACGTCGACCGGCAAGCCCCCTGATCAGGCGCTCGCCGGGTCACGATCGTATCGTCACGGGCGGTTCCGAAACGGACCGCCGTGGCGGGCGTAAACCCGGCGGCCCGTTCGAGCCGATACTCCAGACATGAAAGACGCACCGCCACCTACGACCGACCTGCGGCTCCAGTCGCGCACCGCTCCCCGAGCGCCGCGGAAGCCCCCCGGCTCGGGACGCTCGGTTTCGTTCGTGATCCCGCTCTACAACGAGCGGGAGTCGATCGTCGAACTGCATCATCGGATCACGGAAGAGATCGCCCGTCTCACGGACGACTACGAGATCATCTTCGTCGACGACGGCTCCACGGACGGATCGGACGTCGAGCTGACGTGCCTGTTCGAGCTCGACGAGAACGTCCAGGTCATCACGCTGCGTAAAAACTTCGGCAAGTCGGCGGCGATCAACGCCGGCTTCAAGGAAGCGACCGGCGACGTCATCTTCACGATGGACGCCGACCTCCAAGACGACCCCGCCGAGATTCCGCGGTTCCTCGAGGAGATCGACAAGGGCTACGACGTCGTCTCGGGCTGGAAGAAGGAGCGCAAGGACCCGCTCTCGCGGCGTCTGCCGTC
>JAUIME010000152.1 GCA_030433195.1 bacterium | reverse complement strand
ATCTCCTGCTCGAGCGTCCAGGCGCCGGCCACCCATCGGTACACGTACGCGCCCCCGGCTCGAACTCCTCCCACGTCGTACCGGCGAGCCCCGACGACGGCGAGATCGCCATCGACCGCTACGTCGCTCGCGTACTGATCCAGCGTATCCGCCACCGGCGCGGTGATTCGGTTCTCCAGCTCGTACCCCGAAGCCAACGCCGTCCCCGGCAACCCCACGAGAACCAAGGCGAGAATCCACGTTCTTTTCATCGGACTGACTCCTGTCCCTGAGAGAAACGGGTGCGCTCAGGCGCGGCGCACCCCGTATGACAGGAAGACGTCGAATCCGAATCGGCCAGGGCACAGATTTTCGAAACTCGCCGCGCCTACAGATCCCGCTGGCTGAGGTGTCGTAGCGCGCCTTCGAAGATCGCGTCGCGGCCTTCGGCGTATTCGAGTCGATCGCGGACGAGAATGTCGGGGGCGACGCCCTTGCCTTCGAGGGTCGAGGTGTAGCGGCCGAGGGAGTAGGCCGGGAACATGAGCACGGCGCCCGAGCCGACGTCGCGGAAGGTGGCGGGGATGACGGCGCCCGGGGTGGTTTCGCCGATGAGCGTCCCCAGCCCTTGCTTTCGGATCTCGTAGGCGAGGATCTCCTTGGCGCTTCGAGTGCCGGAATCGATGAGCGCGACGACCGGGCGCTTCCATTCGCGCTTGGCCCAATCGAGGACGGCGAGCACGGTCATCACGGATAGCGTGCTGCCGCCGCGTCCGCGCAAGTCGAGCACGAGCGCGTCGCAGTCCGCAAAGCGTGTCTCGAAGGCTTCCCGAAGCAGCGGCGCGATACCCTCGTGATGCATGTACCAGAAGTGGACGACGCCGAATCGCTTGCGGCGATGTTCGACGACGCGCACGCTCCGCTCGGTGGCGCGAAACGCCGAATCGCGCGCGGCGCGCACGGTGACGATCGTGTACTCGTCGGGCCGACGCTCGACCGTAAGGCGCACGACGTCGTCGGCATCGCACGTGAGTCGATGCTTCGGCGGATCGGGGAGCGCGGCATCGTCGGTGCGCCAGTCGAGGCGCGGGCTGCGACCCGTCGGGACCTCGTCGACCGCAACCACGCGATCGCCGCGCAGCAGGCCCGCGCGTTCGGCGGGACCGCCTTCGAGCACGCTGCTCACGAAGTAGCCGCGATCGGTGCGCACGAGTCCGAAACCGAGCGTCGGGGTCGTGCGATTCGACAGCTCGGCCATGAGCGTGCGATAGCTGTCGGCCGAAAGCAGGCCGAGATGACTCACCGGGATCTGCGCGAGGAACTCGTGGATGACGGCGCGTTCTTCGGCGAAGTCGCGCGCCTCGCGAACGGCTTCGCGTGCGGCGGCGGCGAGCTCGGGCAAGTGGTCGCGTCGGAATTCGCGATCGTAGAAGCGGCGCTCGAGAATCGACACGACACGGTCGAGCAACGCACCGCGCGGCGCCGCCGTCGGCTCGGGGTTCGTCGCGACGGGATCGAGCACCGCGGCACGCGAGATCGACGCCCACAGCACCAGCACGCCGATCGCCGCGACGAGCCAGACGATTGCGGCGAGCCACACGCGCCGATCGGCAGCCGGCAGCGCCTCGGCACGCGCGACGACACGCGGTGCCCCGCGGTCGGATCGAGAGTCGTACGGCCCCGCATCGTGTCGGATCGGCTCGCGTCGCGTTGGATCAGGCGTCATGGGCGAAATCATCGCTCCTCCGTGTGTTCGAGTTCTTCGCGACCGGCTCGCGTCGGCTCCCCGCGGGTTCTATACGGGACAATCGGCCCCGCGTTGACCCGGTCTTCAGCAGCAGGAGGATTTCCATGATCGGATGGCGGCGGGCATCTCGTTCGGGCGCCGGGAGATCCGTCATTCCGCGGTTCGCGCTGCGCCCGCCGTGCCTCAAGTCAAGTCCGCCCGAGCCGATAATCACGCGTCATGAAATCGGACGACCCGCCAATCCGGAAGCCGTCGGCACGCTCGAACCCTTCGAGTCTGCCCTCGAACCGCATCGCCAAGCTCGACGCCGAATCGGCCTCGGGCAAGCGCGCCGCGCGCTCGAAGTCGAAGAGCAAGGCCGCCGCCAAGTCGAGCGCGAAGCCGGCCAAGAGCTCGAAGGATCCCGGCAGCGCGGGCGCCGTCTACTGGCTCACGGGTCTTTCCGGATCGGGAAAGACGACGCTCGCCAAGCGACTCGTTCGGCGCCTGCGCCAGACCGATCCGGCGACGATCCTGCTCGACGGCGAGGCGCTTCGCATCGCCTGCGGCCGCGATCTCGGCTACTCGCTCGCCGATCGTCGCAAGGCTTCGATGCGCGTTTCGCGCCTTTGCCGCATGTTCTCGGATCAGGGCGTCGACGTCGTCTGCTCGACGATCTCGCTGTTTCACGAGATCCAGCGCTGGAACCGGCGCAGCATGCCGGGTTACGTCGAAATCTACCTAGACGTGCCGCTTCAAGAGCTCCACAAGCGCGACCCGCAAGGCACCTACGCGCGAGCGCTCCTCGGCGAGATCGACCAGGTCATCGGCGTCGATCTGCCGATGGAAGAGCCCGAGTCGCCCGACGTGCATCTCGTCGTCCATGACGAGCCCGCTCGCGAAACGATGGAACGTCTGTGGACGGCCATCGAAGAGATTCGGGCCGGCAACTTCGCGCGCTGAGCCGCCTCGGCCACCCGCTTGGGCGGCCGACTCGTCGACCGACGCCGCTCCTTCCCTCCGCGTTCGAATCCCGGCTCGCCTCGCGTCGTGACCTTCGTAACCCTCACCCGCGGGACCGATCTACGGCCCCCCTCCTCCAGCGTTTCAAGGGAAGAAATCACGACGGGCGCTCCGAACCGACCGCCGCCGAAACGTAGAATAGGGCCTTCGATCGCCGACTGCGGTACGGCCTCCCGATCCGCACGTTCGGCGTGATCCATGCGATTGCGCCCGAGGGGCGATGAAGGAAGGACGAACCCGTTGGTGATGATGAAATCCGCTCGAACTCGGCAGGCGACGCGAAAGACGCGTTCCTTGCGCGTGGGCGGACGTTTGGGCAAGTACCGTCTCGTGAAGCGACTCGGCGAAGGCGGTTTCTCCGAAGTCTGGATGGCGAGCGACACGATCGAGGGCATCACGGTCGCGCTCAAGATGCCGATTCCGGACGCGATCACGCAAGACACGCTCGACGCGCTGCGCCGCGAGATCCGACTGACGGCGCGGCTCGATCACCCCAACATCCTCAAGATCAAGAATGCCGATTACGTCGACGGCCGGCTCATCGTCGCGTACCCCGCGGCCGAGCGCAGTCTCGCCGATCGCATTCGGCATCGCATCGCGACGTCGGCCGCGTACGACATCGAAGCGCAGATTCTCGAAGCGCTCGCGTACGCGCACACCAAGCGCATCATCCACTGCGACGTGAAGCCCGACAACGTGCTGCTGTTTCCCGGGAACCTCGCGCGCTTGTCCGACTTCGGCATCGCGCGCGTCGCGATGCGCACCATCGCGCAAGGGTCGGGATCGGGCACGATCGGTTATCTCGCGCCCGAGCAAGCGTTCGGCAAGCCGTCGTTCCGATCCGACGTGTTCTCGGCCGGTCTGATCCTCTACCGCATGCTCTCCGGCGCCCTCCCCGAATGGCCGTTCACGTGGCCACTCGCAGGATCGGAACGCATCGAGCGCAAGGTATCGCCCGCGATGATGCGCGTGTTGCAGCGCAGCATCCAGCTCGAGTCGCGCAAGCGCTACGCCGACGCGGGCAAGATGCTCGACGCCTTCCAAACCGCACGTCGCGCCGAGGAGGCCGAGAGCACACGCGCGACGGCAGCGCGCAAGAAGACCGCCAAGAAGAAGACGTCGACGAAGAAAGCCGCGACCCAGAAGGCCGCCGCCGCGAAACGCGCCGTCGCGAAGAAGGCCCGCGCGAAGCCCAAGAGGAAACCGCGTTGAAAGGCACTCCGCCGCTGTTGCTCGTCGAGGCCGACACCGAAACCGCGATTCCGTACGATCTCGCGGCGGGGACGGCGTCCGCGTTCAGCCGCTCGAGTCCGGACCCTTCGCATTCCAACGAGGACTGTGCGGCGATCCTGCCCGGCCCGGCCAAGCGTGTGATCCTCGCGGTCGCCGACGGCATGGGCGGGCATGCGCGCGGCGACGTCGCGTCGCGCATCGCCATCGAGTGCATCGCTGCCGCAGCGCAAGACGCGGAGCACGAGACCCGCAGCGCCATCCTCGATGCCTTCGAGGAGGCCGACCGCCGCATCGCCACCGAAGTCCCCGGCAGTGGGACGACGCTCGTCGTGGCCGCGATCGAGGACGGCGCGTTCCGAACGTTTCACTGCGGAGACGCGGCGGCGCTCGCCGTCGGCGGCCGCGGCAAGCTGAAGCACCGCACGATCGATCACTCGCCGGTCGGCTACGCCGTCGAATCCGGCATGATGACGCCCGAGGAAGCCATCCGTCACGTCGAGCGGCACGTCGTCTCGAGCTTCGTCGGGTCGCGCGACATGCGCGTCGAGATCAGCGCCGCCATTCGCTTGAGCCCGCGCGACACCCTCGTGCTCGCGAGCGACGGATTGTTCGACAACTTGCTCGATTCCGAGATCACCGAACGCGTCCGCAAGGGCCGCTTGAGCGACGCCTCCGCGAATCTCACCGAAGAAGCGCGGCGGCGCATGCAACGCACCGATCCGACGAAGTCCGGGAAGCCCGACGATCTCACGATCGTCCTGTTCCGGCCCGCCAAGTGAGCGCGCCGAACGCCACGACATCCCAAAACGTCTCGCAAGAGACAGGAAGGTCCGAGGTACCATGAAGGTCGCCGTCATCTACAACCGCGACAGTCAGAGCGTCATCAACCTGTTCGGCCAGCCCAACCGCGAGAAGATCGGTCTGCAGCTCATCAAGCAGATCTGCGACTCGCTCAAGAAAGGCGGGCACACCCCGACCTCGTTCGAGGGAGACAAGGACCTCGTCGACCGGCTCGAGGACTTCATGCCGGCCGTCGTGAAGGGCGAACGCCCCGGGATGGTGCTCAACCTCTCATACGGGATCCAGGGACAGGCGCGCTATACGCACGTGCCGAGTATCCTCGAGATGGTGGGGATTCCGTACGTCGGATCCGGACCGCTCGCGCACTCGATCGCGCTCGACAAGGTCGTCACGAAGATGATCCTCGTGCAGTACGGCCTGCCGACGCCCGGCTTCGCGGTGCTCGAGAACGCCGACTTCGCGGCACCCGATCTCGAATACCCGCTCATCGTGAAGCCCAAGCACGAAGCCGTGTCGTTCGGGATCAAGGTCGTCAACGACGAAGCCGAGCTCCGCGAGGCGGCCCAGGTGATCTTCGACATGTTCGGGCAAGCCGTCTTGTGCGAGCAGTTCATCGAAGGGCGCGAGGTCAACGTCGCGCTGCTCGGCAATGCGCCGGCCCAGCCGCTGCCGCCCGTCGAGCTGTCGTTCGGCGACGGCCCGAGCGTCTACCGCTACGAAGACAAGACGGGCAAGTCGGGTCGCAAGGTCGAGCTCGTGTGTCCCGCCCCGCTCGACGAAGAGACGACCACCCACGTGCAGGATCTCGCGCGGCGCGCGTTCTCGGCGATCGGCTGCTACGACTGCGCGCGCGTCGACTTCCGGCTCGACAACGACGGCAACTTCCACATCCTCGAGATCAACAGCTTGCCGGCGCTCGGCCCGCGCGGATCGTACGTGCGTGCCGCGAAAGAGGCCGGACTCGACTTCGCCGACCTCGTGAACCGTCTCGTCGAGGAGGCGAGCGCGCGCTACTTCGGCACTCCGTCGCCGCCCGAGATCGGCACCAAGAAGGCGAAAGACCCCGAAACCGGGATCTTCAACTACCTCACGCAACGCCGCGACCGCATCGAGAAGCGCGTGCGCGAGTGGACCGATCGCGGCAGCCGCACCAGCGACGTCATCGGCCTCGACTCGGCCGAGCGCGAACTCGACCGTGTGCTCGTCGACACGGGTCTCGCGCCCGTCGCCGACCTCACCGAACGCGGCGTCGCGAAGACTTGGGCAACGCCCGCCGGACTCGACGGCGGCACGCTCCTCGTCGGGCATCTCGACGTACCGCTCGCCGATTCGGCACCCGGGCAGCACTTCCGACGCGAGCCCGAGTGGCTCTACGGGGAAGGCATCGCGACGTCGCGCGCGCCGCTCGTCATCACCGAGTTCGCTTTGCGCGCGCTCAAGAGCTCGCGCATGCTGCGCACCACCAAACTCGGCGTCATGTACTACCGCGACGAGGGTCGCGACGCTGTCTTCAGTAACGACGTGCTGCGCCGCGCGATGACGCGCGCCAAGCGCGTGCTCGTCCTGCGACCGGCCGGACCCGACGGCGGGCTCTACATGTCGCGTCGTGGCCATCGCATCTTCAAGCTCACGGTCGAAGGCGCGCCCGTCGCACCGGGTCGCGCGAGCAAGCGCCCCGAAGCACTCGTTTGGACCGCGGAGCGCATCAGCGCGATCGCCGCGCTCAGCTCGCGCAAGCAGCGCGTTTCGGCGTCGCTGCTCGACATGCGCACCGTGTCGTTCGCGAATCTGCTGCCGCACCGCGTCCGCGCGACCGTCGTCATCACGTATGCCGACCTCGACGTCGCCGACACGACCGAAGCGTCCATCCGCGAGATCCTCGGCAAGAAGGGACCGCAGTGGCAACTCGAGCGCGTCTCGGATCGTCCGCCGCTGCACGAGACGAAGAAGAGCAAGCAAGTCTTCGGATCGATCGAAGCGCTCGCCGGACGGTGGGAGATCCCGATCGAATCCGCAAGCTCGGTGTGGCCTTCGGTGGCCGGGCTCTCGCCCGACGCGGTTCCCGCCGTCTGCGGCGTCGGACCGGTCGGCCGCGATCTCAACACGCCGCAAGAAGCCGTGCAACGCATCAGCATCCTGCAGCGCGCGCTCCTGCTCGCGCAGCTCTTGGCCGAGTCACCCTCTGGAAAACGCGAATGAGACCCCCCCGCCGCAAGCCGTCCGACGACACCGAACAGATCGAGCTGTGGGGCAATCCCCGCGAGTCTCAGCCGCAGCGATTCGCGTTCTCGAAGCGCGGGATGGTGTCGACCGCGCACCACCGCGCGACCGATGCGGGCGTGCGCATGCTCGCCGCGGGCGGGAACGCGATCGACGCCGCCGTGGCGAGCGCGTTCGCGCTCGGCGTCTGCGAACCGCAAGCGTCGGGTCTCGGCGGCCAGACGATGATGGTCGTGCACATCGCCGAACCGCGTTCGACCTTCGCACTCGACGGCTCGTCGCGCGCACCCAATCGCGCCACGCGCGAGTCGATGACGAAGAAAGAACGCCGGCGCGGACACCGCGCGACGACGGTCCCGACGACGCCCGCGACGCTCGCGTACGCACTCGATCGCTACGGCAAGCTACCGCTCGCGAAGATCCTCGAACCATCGATCGAACTGGCCGAGGAGGGCTTCCACACGTCGGCGCTGTTCCACGCGCTCTCCAAGCGCGAGCTCGCGAACCTCAAGACCTATCCCGCGGGCAGCGTGTTCTTGAAGTCCGGACGGCGCCCCTTCCCGGTCGGCAGCGAACTGCGCCAGCCCGCCCTCGCGAAGACGCTGCGCCGGCTCGCGGCCGAGGGCATCGAGGATTTCTACACGGGCGAGATCGCGCGCGCGATCCACGACGACATGAGCGCTCACGAAGGGTTGCTGCACGCCGACGACCTCGCGCAGATCCCGTGGCCGGTCGAACGCAAGCCGATCTCGGCGCGCTTCGAGAATCACCGCGTATTGACGATGCCGCCGCCCGGATCGGGGCCGACCCTCGTGCGCATGCTGAACCTCCTCGAGGAGTTCCCGACGAAGCGCTGGACGACCGACGACCCGAAGGGTGCCGCGCTCCTCGTGGAGATCATCCGCCGGTCCGCCGTCGACCGTCGCGACCGCCCGTTCGATCCGACGTACCACGCTCAGGACGAAGACAGCCGCAAGACCAAGCGCGAGAACGCGCGGATCACGGGCAATCGGATCCGGCGCAAGCTGCGCGCGGCAATGAACGCCCCGCGTCCCCCGAAGACGCAAGGCGAGACGACGCACCTCTCGGTCATGGACGCCGACGGCAACGCGGTCGCGCTCACGCAGTCGATCGAGCGCGTGTTCGGTTCGTTCGCGCTCACGCCCGAGCTCGGTTTCCTCTACAACAACTACATGACCGCGTTCGAATACGAGGACATGTCGCATCCGTATTACATGCGACCGAACGCGGCGCCGTGGGCGAGCGTCGCGCCGACCATCGTGTTCCGCGGACAGCGCCCGTGGCTCGCGATCGGATCGCCGGGTAGTGAGCGCATCGTCTCGGCGATCTTGCAGGTGCTGCTGCGGCTTCGTACCCAGAGCCCCGCCGACGCCGTCGCCGCACCGCGATTGCATTGCTCGGTCGCGGGGCGTGTCTCGATCGAAGCGTCGCGCTTCCGTGACGACATCCCCGACGAGCTCGCGCGCCTCGGCTACGAGATCGACGAACGCGATCCCTACTCGTTCTACCTCGGCTGCGTGGCGCTCGTGCTGCGCGAACGCCACGGCTTCACGGGCGTCGCCGATCCTCGGCGCGACGGCTCGGCCGGCGGTCCGCGCGCCACCTCGCGTCCGAAGCCGTCTTCGAAGGACGCCGAGCCCGAATCAGATCCCGTCGCGAAGGCCGCCGCCCCCCGCAAGAAGGCGAAAGCGAAGAAGAAGCCGACAACCAAGAAGCCGACCAAGAAGCCGACATCCAAGAAGCCGACATCCAAGAAGAAGACGACGACGAGCAAGAAGCGCAAGCCGGGAGCGACGACGTGACGACCGACCGACGCCTGCCGATCCTCGTTTCGGTCCCGCACGCGGGCCTCGCGGTACCGCCCGAAGTCGTCGCACGCTGCAAGCTCACGCCCGAAGAAATCGCCAAGGACGGCGACGAGGGTGCCGCGGCGATCTACGACTTTCCCGATGAAGTCGCGTCATACGTGCACACCGACGTCGCGCGCGCCATCGTCGACCAGAACCGCGCCCCCGACGACTTCCGCAAGGACGGCGTGATCAAGACGCACACCTGCTGGGACGTCCCGGTCTGGAGCGATCCACCCGACGACGCGTTGAAGCGCTCGCTTCTCGAACGCTACTGGGAGCCCTACCACCAGCGCCTCCGCGACGAGTCCCCCGGCAAACCCGTCGGTATCGACTGCCATACGATGGCCGCCGTCGGCCCGCCGGTCGCCCCCGACCCCGGCGTCGAGCGCCCCTGGATCTGTCTCGGCAACGGCGACGGCAC
>JAUIME010000939.1 GCA_030433195.1 bacterium | reverse complement strand
GTTCCGTCGACCGGGAAGGCGCTCACCGGTAGGTCGTCGCCCCGGTTCGCCAGCATGACCGCCGTCACCCGTTGCACGAAATCGGGTGCCGCCGGCGAGACGACCGGCGGGCGCGTTCGTTGCGTCGATACCGACTCGGGAATCTCGACTTCGAAGAGATGCGCGAGGGTCGTGTCGACCGCCGCGAAGTTCTTCTCGACGATCGCCTCCCCCTTCTTTTCGTAGGTCTTGCGAATCGCCGCCTTGATGTGGCCGATCGCCTCCTCGCGCGGCAACACTCCGGATACGGCGAAGAAACACGTCTGCATCACGGTGTTGATGCGGCGGCCCATTCCGGCCTCGCCGGCGACTTTGTACGCGTCGATCGTGAATACGCGGAGTCGCTTCGTGAGGATCTCTTCTTGAACCTCGCGCGGGAGGTTCTCCCAAACGCGATCGGCCGCGTACGGCGCATTCAAGAGCAGCGTCCCCCCCGGCTCCGCATATCCGACCACATCGTAGCGCTCGAGGAAGTTGAACTGATGGCAGGCTACGAAGCCCGCGCTGCGGACGAGATAGCTGGAGCGAATGTGACCGCGCCCGAACCGGAGATGCGAGATCGTCACGGCGCCCGACTTCTTCGAATCGTAGACGAAATACCCCTGCGCCGAGAGATCGGTCTGCTCGCCGATGATCTTGATCGAGTTCTTGTTCGCCCCCACCGTCCCGTCGGCGCCGAGACCGAAAAATACCGCCCGCACCACGCCTTCGGGTTCGATCTCCCAGTCCGGATCGAACGGTAGCGACTGATGGGTTACGTCGTCGACGATTCCCACCGAGTAGCGCGAGCGAGGCGGATCCGCATTCAGATCGTCGAATACCGCCCGCACCATCGCCGGCGTGAACTCCTTCGACGACAGTCCGTAACGGCCGCCGACAACGAGCGGCATCCGCTCCAGCCTCCCGGCCGTACACGCGTCCGTCAGCGCCGTGATCACGTCCAGGTGCAAGGGCTCCGCAACCGCACCGGGTTCCTTCGTTCGGTCGAGGACCGCGATCCGCTTGACCGTGCGAGGCAGAGCGTCGACGAACGACGCCACATCGAACGGGCGAAACAAGCGGACCTTCACGAGGCCGACGCGCTCGCCGTTGGCCACGAGACGTTCGACTGCCTCGTGTGCGGTCTCGGCTCCCGACCCGAACAGTACGGCCACGCGCTCGGCCTCGGGGTGGCCGACGTAGTCGAACAGTCGGTAGCTTCGCCCGGTAATGGCAGCGAAGCGCTCCATCGCCTCGAGAACGATCCCCGGACAAGCCTGGTAGAATCGATTGCACGCCTCGCGCGCCTGGAAGAACGTGTCGGGATTCTGGGCGGTACCGCGAAGTACCGGCCGATCCGGCGTCAGCGCTCTGGCACGGTGCGCTGCAATCGCATCTTCGTCGATCAGCGCGCGCAGATCGTCGTCGGAGAGAGGCTCGATCTGCGCCAGCTCGTGCGAGGTACGAAATCCGTCGAAGAAGTGGAGAAACGGTACCCGCGACCGAAGCGTCGCGGCGTGCGCGATCGCCGCCAGGTCGTGCGCCTCCTGCACCGAACCCGAGGCAAGCAAGGCGAAGCCGGTGCCGCGTGCACTCATGACGTCGGAGTGATCGCAGAAGATCGACAGCGCGTGGGTGGCCAGCGTCCGCGCCGCTACATGCATGCAGAACGACGTCAGCTCGCCTGCGATCTTGTACATGTTCGGCAGCATCAACAGCAG
>JAUIME010000938.1 GCA_030433195.1 bacterium | reverse complement strand
GCCGCTTGCCGCGCCAGACGACGCTCCGCGTGTGCGTCGGTGACATCGAAGTCGAGCGCCGGATCCAGGCGTCGTGCTCGACGCCGATCGGCGTCGGCTCGTACTTCTCGCCGTTCGCCATCACCTACATGGAGGACGTCGGCAAGGAGTGACACGAACCGCCCGTGAGGGCGGCGATTGATACGATGATCGGAACATCCGGAGCGGGGCGACGTCCGTCGGGCTCGCCTCGCTCCATGAGGCCTTGCACCAGGAGGATCCGATCATGTTTCGCCGCTCGTATCTCCCGTGCCTCGTCTCCCTCTTCGCGATCCTCGCCATCGTGTCGGGGTTCCGGGCGAGCGCGCAGGCGGACGAACGCAACCCGGCTCGACCGGGGGCGCCCGCGCCGCGCGAGATCACGCCGACCGCACCTCGGACGCCCGAAGAACAGCGTACGATCGCGTTGTTCGAGGCCGCCTCGGCGTCCGTCGCTCACATCGAGACCTTTCGACAGCGTCGCTACATGTTCAGCTTCGAGGTCGAGCGGGTGCCGCAAGGGTCGGGCTCGGGAATCGTCTGGGACGAGTCCGGGCACATCGTCACGAACTACCACGTCATTCGCAACGCACAGACCGCGCGCATCACGCTCAACGATCACACCGCCTACGACGCGACGCTCGTGGGCGTCGAGCCGAACAAGGACATCGCGGTCCTCAAGATCGACCCCGGCGAGAAGAAGCTCCGGCCCGTTCCGATCGGCACGTCTTTCGATCTCGACGTCGGGCAGCACGTCTTCGCGATCGGCAATCCGTTCGGCCTCGATCAAACGCTCACGACGGGCGTGATCAGTGGTCTCGGTCGCGAGATTCGTTCGATCGCGGGCCGGCCGATCACGGGCGTGATCCAGACCGATGCGGCGATCAATCCCGGCAACTCGGGCGGTCCGCTGCTCGACAGCGCAGGGCGACTCATCGGGATCAACACCGCGATCCTGAGTCCGTCGGGGGCTTCCGCCGGAATCAGCTACGCGGTCCCGGTCGACGCGGCGTATCGGATCATCACGCAGATCATTCAATACGGGAAGGTGGTTCGGCCGGGTCTCGGCGTTACGCTCGCCGCCGATCACGTCACGCGCAACATCGGGATCGAGGGACTCCTCGTCATCGACGTGCCGGAACGGAGCGCGGCCGCCGCGGCGGGCCTGCGTTCGATGCGGGTGGATCGTCGAGGGCGCATCGCGGGGGCCGACGTCATCAAGAACGTCGACGGCCGCGACGTTCGCGATTCGAACGACCTGTACCGCGCGCTCGACGCGCGCGAGGTCGGGGACACCATCGAGATCGTCGTGCAGCGTGAAGGCGAGCTCGTGACCCTCGAGATGACCTTGCAGGAGCTCAGTTCGTGACGGAAGCGCGCGCGTGAGAACCGCCGAACGGGGCGCGCGCACGATTCCGTTCGTGCTGCTCGCCCTCGCGATCGTCGTCGTGTTCACGGTGTCGTTGGCGACGCTCGGTTCGTCCGGTCTGATGGATCCCGACGAGCCTCGCTACGCGGGGTCGGCGAGCGAAATGCTCGCGCGGGGCGAGTGGTGGATTCCCTACTTCAATGATCAGGTGCGGATCGTCAAACCGATCCTGATCTACTGGGAGATCCTCGCGTCTTACACCGTGTTCGGGGTGAACGAGTTTGCGGCGAGGCTTCCCTCGTGGCTCGCCGGACTCGCGACGCTGCTCATGACGATGCGGCTCGGCGTACTCCTC
>JAUIME010000151.1 GCA_030433195.1 bacterium | reverse complement strand
GAGCTCGATGTCGCTTCGGAACGACTCGCCTTGGCGCCCATACGCGTTGCGTTCGACGTCGACGTCGAGAAGCTCCATGCGAGGCGGTCGCTCGTTCGATGCGGCGCCGACGAGGATCGCGCCCGCGCACGTGCCGAAGATCGCGAGCGAGCCTGCGCGCGCACGCTCGATGATCGGATCCCACACGTCGAACGCCGTGAGCAGATGGTGCAGCGTCGTCGATTCACCGCCCGGAATCACGAGATGCGTGACGCCGTCGAGATGATGCGGCTGCCGCACCGGCACGGCGTCGAAGCCGAGGCGCGCGAGGGCTTGGGTATGCGGCGCGGCGGAGCCCTGGAGGGCCAGGACTCCGGCGCGTCGCGCGACTTCGCTTCGTGGCGTCGTCAACGAATCACCATCCTCGCTTCGCGAGGCGTTCCTCTTCGGGAATCGTCTCGATCTCGAGGCCGCGCATCGGCGAACCGAGGCCGCGACTCGCTTCGACGAGCTTCTCGGCGTCGCTGTACTGCGCGGTCGCGAGGACGATCGCCTTCGCGGTTCCGATCGGATCGTCCGACTTGAAGATGCCGCTGCCGACGAACACGGCTTCGGCACCGAGCTGCATGCACAACGCGGCGTCCGCGGGCGTGGCGATGCCGCCGGCCGCGAAGTTGGGAACCGGCAGCTTGCCGAGCTCGGCGACGCGCAGCGCCACTTCGTACGGAACGCGCAGCTTCTTCGCGACGGCCATCATCTCGTCGCGCGGCGTCGCGATCAGGTCGCGCAGCTCCTTGCGGATCTGGCGCAGGTGGCGGACCGCCTCGACGATGTTGCCGCTGCCGGCTTCGCCCTTCGTGCGCAGCATCGCCGCGCCCTCGCCGACGCGCCGCAGCGCTTCCGACAGCGACGTCGCGCCGCAGACGAACGGGACCTTGTAGTCGTGCTTGTCGATGTGGTTCTCGGCGTCGGCGGGCGTCAGCACTTCGCTCTCGTCGATGAAGTCGACGTTGAGCTGCTCGAGGATCTGCGCCTCGACGAAGTGCCCGATGCGCACCTTCGCCATCACCGGGATGCTGACCACTTCTTGGATCTCGGCGACCTTCTCGACCGGCGACATGCGCGCGACGCCGCCTTCCTTGCGGATGTCGCTCGGCACGCGTTCGAGCGCCATGACGGCGACCGCACCGGCTTCCTCGGCGATCTTCGCCTGATCGGCATCCGTGACGTCCATGATCACGCCACCCGCGAGCATGCGCGCGAGGCCGACCTTCACTTCGAAATCGTTGTTTCGTTCGATCATCGTTCTGCTCCTACAGGTCGGGTCCGGTCAGGCCGAGCGTGTGCGGTCGGCGCGTCCGAGACAGGATTCCAAGACGGTCGCGAGACGTTCGACCTCGGCAGGGTCGAGCGTCGCGGTGGTGATTCGAATGGCGGGGCCGCTTTCGATGCGGAAGCGCTCGCCGCTCGCGACGGCGTAGCCGCGATCGAACAGCGCTTGCACGACGCGCGACTCTTCCGGTACGGGCACCCACAGGTTGAGGCCCGATCGGCCGTGCGCCTCGATGCCGCGAGCGACGAGAGCTTCCCGCAGCGCGTCGCGTCGTTCGGCGTAGACGCGGGCGGTCGCGTCGAGCGAGGCGCGGACGCTTTCGTCGCGCCACAGGGCGACGACGATCTGTTGCAGGATCTTGCTGACCCACCCCGCGCCGATCATCTGGCGACCCTGCACGCGCGCGACGGTCGCCGCGTCGCCGTTCAGGATCGCGAGGCGCAGGTCGGGTCCGAGCCACTTCGCGACGGATCGCGTGACGGCCCAGCGCGAGCGTCCTTCGTGACATATCGAAAGGGCCGGCGCTCCCGAGATCGGGCCGGCGTGGTCGTCTTCGATGACGAGCGTCTCGGGGAAACCGTCGAGCACGTCGCGAAGCTCGGACGCGCGCTTCGCGTCGAGCGCGGCGCCCGTGGGGTTTTGCGCACGCGGCGTGAGGATCGTCGCCGACGCGCCGGTGTCGAGCGCGTAGAAGAGCGAGCCGGGCAGCGGTCCGCGGTCGTCGATCGCCATCGGGATCGGATCGAGCCCGAGCGAATGGACGAGATCGAGCACGCCGCTGTAGCTCGGATCCTCGAGCGCGATGCGGTCGCCGGGGCGCAGGTGCGCGCGCAGGATGCGCTCGATCGCGTCGAGGCCGCCGCCGACGATCGCCACCGAGCCGACCGGGATGCACTCGTGTTCGAACTGCTCCTTCGCGAGCCGGACGAGGTCGGGGTGATTGGCCGCCTCGCCGTAAAGCCGCGGCGTGAGGTCGAGCGAGCGCAGCGCTCCGTCGAGGCGGGGGAACCGATCGGGGTCGGGGTTGCCGTCGGCGAGGTTGCGGACCCCCTCGGGAATCGACCGCGAGGTCGCCACCGAGATCGGCGGCCTCGCGCTCACACGCGTGCCCTTGCGGCCGCGCGTGATGAGGATCCCGCGCGAGCGGAGCTTCCCGTACGCCGACGCCACGGTGTTCGGACTGACGTCGAGATCCGACGCAAGAGACCGCACCGTAGGGAGTTGCGCCCCGGGAGCGAGCGCGCCGCGACGGATCGACGCCTCGATGTCCTCGGCGATGTCGTCTGCACTACGGCCGTCGATGTTTTGTGTCAGGTCGTACATGGGTTTGTAATGATACATACCTCGCTTCGGGCCGCAACCCTGTTTTCGGCCGTCTCGATCGAAAGGTCGCGGTCCGGATTTGCCGCGTGGTCGGCGATGTTGTCTACTGCCCGCCCCACAGGCCGTCGCCGGATTCGTCCCGTCTCTCCTCGGAGGCGCCGGCGCGCTCGCGATTCCCTTTCACCCCCGACCTTCACGGAGGAAGTGCATATGTCCGATGCCGCAGTCGCCTCGATCCAGTCGTTCATCGATGATTCGAAGATCGACACCTCGTCGCCGCGCTGGCGCACGTCGCTGCCGAAGCCGAAGCCGGCGAGCTTCGAGAGCGGTACGACCTACGAATGGACGCTCGAGACGAACAAGGGCACGATGCGCTTCGAGCTGCTCGCCGACGTCGCGCCGATGCACGCGACGAGCACGATCTACCTGACGTTGCTCGGGTACTACGACGGGCTCGCGTTCCATCGCGTCATCGACGGCTTCATGGCGCAGGGTGGTTGTCCGCTGGGCAGCGGGACGGGCGGACCCGGCTACGAGTACGACGGCGAGTTCAGCGGTGACGTCCGCCACGACCGACGCGGACTGCTCAGCATGGCCAACCGCGGTCCCGGAACCGACGGCAGCCAGTTCTTCATCACGTTCGTCGAGACCCCGCACCTCGACGGCAACCACACGATCTTCGGGCGCCTCGTCGACGGCGAAGACACGCTCGCGGCGCTCGAAGCGGCGGGTAGCCGATCGGGTGCGACGAGCGAACCGCTGAAGATCGAGAAGGCGTCGGTCGCCGCGAAGTAGCGCGGCGACTCGAGGCCTCAGCGCGGCGGGAGCGAGGACGCGAGCTCGAACAGCGCGCGATCCTCGCCCGCGTGCGCGAGGAACGACAGCCCGACCGGAGCGTCGTCGACCGTCCCGGCCGGGATCGAGAGCTGCGGCAATCCCGCGAGGCTCGCGAGGCAAGTGAGCGCGAGCGTCGTGTCGCGTCGCGGGGATTCGTCGCGTGTGCGGTCGCGGCGCGGTGCGATGTGCGGCGCGGTCGGGAGCACGAGCACCGTGTCGCCGTCGAACGCGCTGCGGATCTCTTCGACGACTTGCGGCCGGCGTTCGCGAGCTTCGGCGATCGCGTCGGGATGCAGCTCACGCGCGGCCGAGAGGCGCGCGCCGATCGCCGGGTGGAACACCGGACGCTCGCGCTCGATCCACTCGGAATACAAGCCGAGGATCTCGTCCGCCTGCACGAGTCGCATCACGCGCACGAAGTCTTCGAGCTGTTCGGGCCCGAGCTCGGCGTGGTCGACGGGGATCGACGCGTCGAGATGTTCGAGGTGCGCACGCACGGCGGCGGCGACTTCGGGCTCGGCAAGCGCGAAGGCTCCTTCCACCAAACGCAGCCGTTTCGGCGACGGCGGCGCGTGCACGTGGTGCTCGGGATCGAGCAGCACGTCGGAGAGCGTCTCGAGCAGATCGGTCGAACGCGCGAACCAACCGACGGTGTCGAACGACGGCGCGAGCGGCAGGCAGCCGTGCGTCGAAACCGCGCCCCACGTCGGCCGAAATCCGTAGATCCCGCAGTAGGAGGCGGGGATCCGTACCGAACCGGCCGTGTCGGTACCGAGCGCGAAGTCTACGAGCCGCGCCGCCGTGAGCGACGCCGACCCGCTCGAAGAACCGCCCGGGATGCGATCGGGCGCGCGCGGGTTCCACGGTGTACCGTAGGTGGGGTTCTCGCCGTCGAGGCTGAACGTGAGTTCGTCACATACCGACTTGCCGACGAGCGTCGCGCCGCACGCTTCGAGTCGCACGATCACGTCGGCCGTTTCGGAAGCGGGGGGATGCGTCTTCGCCCACGTCGGATGGCCGAAGCCCGTGACGCAGCCTTCGATGTCGAAGACGTCTTTGGCGACGAACGTGGTACCCGTGAGGTCCATGGCGATCCGTTCGGTACGCGACATCCGATGCCGCCGCGTGAGCGAAGCTCAGGATCGCGGCGTGAACGAGAACCGCTTGCACTGCGAGAAGAAGGCGAGCGGGTTGTCGTGGACGAGCTTGCGGATCGTCGCTTCGGCGTGCCCGCGCGCGCGCATCTCGAAGATGAAATCTTGTACGGCGAGCGGATTCGACGGACCCCAATCGCCGGCCGAGTTCACGGTGACGCGCTCGGTGCCGAACCGCTCGATGACGTCGGTCGAACGCGCGGGCGTGCACTTGGTGATCGGGTAGAGCGTCATGCCGCACCAGAATCCCGCGTCGAGAACGATCTTCGCGGTGTGCTCTTCGACGTGATCGACGAGCACGCGTTCGGGCTTCGCGCCGTGGGCCGCGAGCATGTCGAGGATCATGCGCGTTCCCATGTACTTGTCCTCGAGGTGCGGCGTGTGGATCAGCACGAGCTCGTCGCGTTCGATCGCGAGCGCGAGCTGCTCTTCGAAGATCGTGCACTCGTTGGGGGTGTTCTTGTTGAGGCCGATCTCGCCGACGCCGAGCACGTTCGGTCGATCGAGGAACTCGGGGAGCACCGCGATCACTTCGCGCCCGAGCTTCACGTCTTCGGCTTCCTTGGCGTTGATGCACATCCACGAGTAGTGCTGAATGCCGTACTGTGCGGCGCGCTTCGGCTCGACCTCGGTGAGGTGGCGGAAGTAGTCGCGGAAGCCCTCCGCCGAGCCGCGATCGAACCCGGCCCAGAACGCGGGCTCCGAGATGGCGACGCAGCCGCCGCGCGCGAGGCGTTCGTAGTCGTCGGTGGTTCGCGACACCATGTGATTGTGCGGATCGATGTAGTCCAAAGCAGCGGTCTCCGTCGAGCGGGGGATCGTGGCGAAGGGTGGACGTGCGACGCGGCGGTCAGCCGCGGGCGCCGCGCCAATCGGGGTCGTACTCGCGCGAGAACGCGAGCTGGACGCGCTCGGCGCGGCCGAGTTCGGCGGTCGAGAGCTCCGCGATCGCGTTGCGGAGTTGCGCGAACCGAGGGTCGTCGTCGGCACGGCCCTCCGCGCGATCGAGTCGATCGAGCGCGGCCGCGAGGTCGAGCACGCGGCAGCGCATCTCGAGGAAGTAGCGGTCGGCGACCTCGGCGTGGTTCATCGGCAGGGGGGCTTCGGAAGCGGACTCTCGAGACACGGGAGCTCCTCACGGAATCGGGGTCGAATGCGAAAACTGCGACGCTCCAGGGTAAGCTATTTCACGGACGCTGAATAGCTCGGCGTCGGGCGCGGTCCTGGCGGCGATCCCCGCGGAATCCGATCCGTATCGAATATCGCGGGATCCGTTTCCGTTGGGGGCGTCGATCGTCGGGCGGGGCAGGGTCCGAGGCGGCGGGTTCCGGGCCGCCGCGGCTGCTTTTCGGTTCGTCACTGCAATTCAGGAGGTCGCGGCTCATGAGGTTTACGTCGTTTCGCGCGGTTTCGGTTTCGCTCGCATGCGCATCCTTGCTCACGATTCTGGGGGGCGCCGGTGTCGTCCTCGTCTCCGCGAGTCCTGCGCGCGCCGGTATCGAATCCGTCGACCACGCGCCGTGGACCGCGATCCTCGAACGCTACGTTTCGGAAGACGGCTGGGTCGACTACGACGGTCTCCAACGCGAGGCGTCGCGCGATCTCGAGCGCTACCTCGACTCGCTCGCGAGCGTGAAGCCCGGAAAGCTGTCGGACGACGAGCGCAAGGCGTTCTGGATCAACGCGTACAACGCGCTGTGCATCGACACGCTGCTCGCGAAGGACCTGCCGTCGACCGTGCCGCACAAGTCGTTCCTCGGGATCGGTTCGAACATCTTCGTGCTCGAGCGCCGTGAGATCGGCGGTCGCAAGCGATCGCTCGACGACATCGAGCACGGGATCCTGCGCAAGAAGTTCGACGATCCGCGCATTCACGCCGCGCTCGTGTGCGGGGCTTCGAGCTGTCCGCGGTTGCGCGCCGAAGCGTACGAGGCAAACCGCCTCGACGAACAGCTCGACGAAGAGACTCGCCGCTGGATCCGCGAAGGGCTCGATCTCGAGGGCAACCGCAAGAACCGACTCGACCGCGAGAACAAAGTCTTCCACGCGTCGAAGATCTTCTCGTGGTTCAAGAAGGACTTCGGCGGATCGGACCGCGGCGTGCTCGACTTCGTCGCGAAGTACGCGTCGGAATCCGATCGCGAGTTCCTGAAGAAGAACGACGTCTCGGTGCGCTACCTCGACTACGACTGGTCCTTGAACCGCAAGAAGGGTTGATCGCGAGCCGATTCCGGCGCGAACCGTTGCGGCCGTGGATCAGGCGTCGTCGTCCGATTCGTCGCCGGACGGCGTCGCACCGTCGCTCGCGATGCGTTCGATGAGTTCGCGTGCTTCGACGTGCCGGGGCTCGAGCGCGAGTGTCTTCTCGAGCCACGAGCGGGCTTCGTCGGCGCGATCCGTCTCGACGAGAAACTCGCCGTAGTAGAAGGTTGCGTCGGGGTCCTTGTCGTCGATCGCGACCGCCTCGAGGAACCGCGCTTCGGCGAGGTCGTAGCGATCCGTCTCCATGTAGAACTCGCCCAAGCAGTAGTAGGGGAGCGGATCGTGGGGCGCGAGGTCGCAGGCGCGAATGTACGACGCCTCGGCGTTCGCTTCTTCGAAGCGACTCCACGACAGGATCGCGCGATAGAGGTGGGCCCAGAAGTCTTCGGGCTCGAGCTTCAGCGCACGATCGAGGTACGTACGCGCCTCTTCGACGTCCTTCTTCGCGAAGCGGATCCAGCCGAGCTCACGCCAGGCCTCGGCGAACTCGCGGTCGAGCTCGAGCGCCTTCTCGAACATCCGCGACGCGAGCTCGAGGTTTTCCTTGAGCTTGTACTCGATGCCGAGGTTGAAGTACGCGTCTTCGAACGGGTACTCGGGCACCATCGAACGCTGCCGCAGCGCACGCCGGTACGACTCGATCGCCTCGTCGTTCCTGTGCAGCGAACTCAGCACGACGCCGAGCTGGATGTGGTTCTCGGGCGCGTTCGGTTCGAGCCGGATGCCGCGCCGGAAGGCGGCTTCGGCATCCTCGAGCCGCTGCAGCTCGAAGTACGCGCGTCCCATTCCGCTGTAGGCTTGGGAGGCGGTGCCGTCGAGGCGCAGCACGGTGGCGTACGAATTGATCGAGGCTTCGTAGGCGCCGGACTCGAACTGGTAGTTCGCGAGCAGCTGCCACGTGAGCGGGTTGCTCGTATCGAGCGCGAGGGCGCGCTTGATGTATCCGATCGCCTTGCCAAGGCGCCCGTCTTCATGGGCCTCGGCGGCGCGTTCGTAGAGTTGTTCGATCGACTCCATCGGCGACCCTCGCTTCTTCGGGGCGTCCCTTTTTCCGTTTTCGATTGTACCAGTCGAGCGCGCGCGGCTCGACCGGTTCGCGCGTCCCGCTACCGCGCTCCCGCGCGAAAGGCGATGCGCTCGGCATCCGTCCTTATCGGAATTCGGGGGGCGCGACCCGAGCGGTGCACGATGCGGCGACCCAGCGGCCGCCTCGTCAGCGATCCTCGCGGTGTGCGTACTTTGCGTGCGACGGCACGGGCCGCAGGTCGTGCACGAGGCCGACCCAGCTCATGGCCTTGAGGACGTAGTACGTGACGTCGATTTCCCACCAAAAGAAGCCCTGGCGGGTCGACGCGCAGTAGTGGTGGTGGTTGTTGTGCCAGCCCTCGCCGAGCGTGAGCAGGGCGAGCATCCAGTTGTTGCGACTCGTGTCCTTGGTCGCGTAGCGGCGACGGCCGAACAGGTGCGAGAGTGAGTTGATCGTGAACGTCGCGTGCGCGACGACGACCGTCGACACGAAGAAACCCCACACGAGCATCTGCCAGCCGTTCGTGCCCCAGCCGGGGGCGACGTGCTCCAGCAGCGCACCGAAGCCGAACAGCGAAACGGCGAGCAGTACCGGAACGACGAGGTCGAAGCGGTCGAGCCACCGCAGCTCTCGGTACTTCGCGAGGTCACGGACGGCGTCGAGGTCGGTGTGGAAATTGCCCTTGGCGATGAACCAGAGCGTGTGGCTCCACAACAGCCCGCGTTGCGACGGCGAGTGGGCGTCGTCGGGTCGGTCCGAACGCCGGTGGTGGTGGCGATGGTGCGCGGCCCACCACAGCGGTCCGCGCTGCACCGCGGAGTTCCCGATGACCGCGAACAGGAACTGGCAAGCGCGGCTCGTCCGGAACGTGCGGTGGGAGAAGTACCGGTGGTAAAAGCCCGTGATCGCGAACATGCGGATCGCGTAGAGCGCGACCGCCGTCGCCACGGCGACCCACGACACGCCGACGAAGAACACTCCGAGGCAGGCCAGGTGCATCGCCAAGAAGGGGACCGCCTGCAGCCAGTTGATGCGCTCGCGCTGGTCGTCGGGGCAGGGAGGGCTCTGTTCGTTGTCGAACCATCGCACCACGACGCCGAGGGCCCGCGAAATGCGGCCCGCGCGGGGAGAAACAGGGGAAGTCATGGCGGGGATTCTAGCTTCCGGGGCGGCGGCGAGCGAGGTCGCTCGACCCTGGTCAAACGGCCCCGCGGCGTCGTACGATGGAGTCGGCGGGCAGGGCCGGCGCGAGTGCGCCGATCCTGCGGGAATCGCGTTCTCGGACAGGTTTTCGGAGTATCCCATGACAACCCGACGTCGCGATCTCATCGGCGGCTGCTTCTGGATCGGCCTCGTCTTCTTGTTCAGCTTCGGGGGCTCTTGCAG
>JAUIME010000150.1 GCA_030433195.1 bacterium | reverse complement strand
GTGCCAGCGATGCGGCCGACACCGCGTCGCCGGCGCCGGTGTCGATTTTCTGCGCCGCAGCACGAGTCAGAATGCGCGATGCGTTGAGGCGCGTCGAGGCCGCCGCGAGCGGGTGCGACACCGCCTGGAAGGTGGCGATCGGTTTGTTGAACTGGATGCGGTCGCGGGCGTACTCGGCGGAAAGTGCCACGAGTTCGGTGGCGGCACCGACGAGATACGCGGCGATCGAGCGCGAAACGCCTTGAAAGTCGAGGTCGAGCGTGTGAACGGTCATGGGGGCTCCTGAGTTGCGGGGAAGCAGATCGTACTTCCGAGCCGCCCGCCGCCGCAACCGCCGCCATTGACAGCACGACCGCACGACCTATCATGGCCGCTGATCCCGAGCGGACCTTGCCGGAGGCCTCGAGCCATGCCCATCGTGCTGCGTACGCGCACGCGCCGTCTCACGAACGATCAGCACCGCGTCGAAGTCGCCGCGCACGACGTCAGCGTCGAACAGTCGCTGTCCCTCTCGCTCTCCGAGACCCTCGACGCGGCCGATGCGAAGAAGGCGGCCGACGACGACGCGCCCCAAGCGCCGGCATCCGACACGCTCACGTACGACGTGACGCTGCGCTTCGAGTCGACCGACGTCGAAGACACGGGGTATTCGGTCCCGCCCGACGACGTCCGCGAAGACTTCCCGAAGCCCGGCACCAAGTGCATCGTGTGGCGCGGCTTCCGGATCGGCGAGAAGCGCCACTTCCTCATGAAGCGTACGAAGAAGGGCGCCTACACCGTCGAGATCGAAGCCGAGGCGCACCTGCGGATCGTGCTCGGCGGCGCGACCGAGACCGTGACGTTCCCGCCGACGCCCTGACCCCTGACCCCACGGCCGATTCAGGAGCCCGCCCATGTCGTTCTCGGAGGCCCTCTCGCTCGGTGACCGCGAATTCGCGACCCTCGTGGGCGCCGACGCGCGCAGGGATCTCCTGTTCGCGATCGCGCACGAGCTGAAGGCGATCCCCAAGCTCGTCGTCACCACGGCGACGATCCGGTTCGCAGTGCCGAAGCCCGAACAATGCGACGCGTGCGTCGTCGACGCGATGCCCGAGGTCGCCTACCGCGACACGATCGAACGGCTCAAGTACTTCACACACGTCCACACGGGACTCGGCGGCAGCGGCGGCTACGTCACGACGCGAACCGACACGATCGGTCGCCACTACTCGCCGTCCAACGAAGGTCTGACGCTGGCGCTCGGCCGCAACCAGAGTCTGCCCTTCGTGATCGCGGTCGGCGAATCGTGGGCCGCGGCGGCGTACGAACTCGCGATGAGCGTCCCCTCGCGAACGCGGCTGCTCGTTCCGGTCGTCGAGGCGGCGACCGAGCCGACGGCCGTGGCCGACATCGCCGACGTCGTCGGGAAGGCTTCCGAAAAGCGGCCGGAGGCGCGCATCGTTCCCTACCTCCTCGTCGCCAACGACGCGGACGCGCCCGGCGCGGAGTCGACCGCGCGAACGCTCCGCGACGCCATCGCCGAGCGTGTCGGGCCGAAGCTCGCGCCCGACCGAGTCGTCATCGGAACCGCCGCGGCGCCGACGACGACCCTCGACGCCTGATTCTGCACGGGCCTGGAAACGCGCCTTTGCTCAGTACGAGCCGTAGCAGATTTCGAGCGTGAGCAGGGCGTAACTCGTCGCCAGGAGCGGGACGCCTTCCCACCATCGCTCGTTGCGTTCGTTGACCCACGAGCCGTCTTCGCGCTGCATCGAGAGGACCTTGCGAGCGAGTTCGGCGCGCCACGAACGCGGCGTGCCGTCGGCGTCGACGATCGTCTCCTCGCCGAGCAGGTCGAGCGCGCGCGCCATCGAGTGGTAGTAGAAGAAGATGCCTTGGTACGCGGCATCGGGATCGTCGTCAGACTCGAACCCGGGATGCTTGTCGACGTCGAAGTTCTCGCCGATCCATTTCACGGCCGCCTGGAACCGGGGATCGTCGCGCTCGACGCCGGCGAACAGGTAGCACTTCAGCATCGCGTACGTCATGCTGCCGTACGAACGAGCCACCCGCTTCCCGCCTTCGAGTTCTTCGTAGCCCGCCGAGCTGCCGCCGGGATAGTACGTGGCGCCACCGTCGTTCCCCGCGACGTACACATTTCCCGAATCTTCGTCCTTCCACGTGCCCGTGTTCGTTTCGCTGTGGTTCTGGCAGCGGTTGATGAACTGCAGCGCTTTGCGGATCGATTCGTGATCGCTCTTCACGCCCGTCGCGCGCACGCCCTCGATCCAGTAGCTGACGTTCGACAGATACGAACGCGAGTCGTTGGCTCCGTAGCCGGCGCCGCCGTAAAAACGATCCGAAGGCGAAAGCCCCTCCCCTTCGTCCGCTTGCACCGTGAGCAAGAACCCGCGCGCCTTCGCGAGGAGCGGTTCGTACTCGGCCTCGCCCGAAGACTCGAGCGCGAGCACGGCGACGCACGTCACATAGTTCGCGAGGCCGCGCGAATAGATCGCACCGTTGTCCTTCGCGAGCGACGCGAGATACTCGAGCGGCTTGCGGATGAACGGCCCGTCCTCGCTCGAATACTGACGCGGCGAGTGCAGGAACGCCGAAACGGCGAGCGCCGTGATGCCCGGATCGGCGTGCCCCTCGACGATCCACGGCCCTTCGGCCGACTGACCTTGGCGCAAATAGCGCAGGCCCTTGTCGATCGCCGACTTCACCTCGCCGCGAAGGCCGCCGGCCAGCGGATCGGCCGCAGGGGGTTTGCCTACGAGCGGTAGTAGGGATTCGTGCCCGAAGCGTGGTCGGTCGTGTCGAAGATCTCGACGACCTCGGGGACCGCTCGGCGGATGGCCGTTTCGACGCCCTGTCGCAGCGTCGCGCTCGACTGAGCGCAGCCCTGGCAGCCGCCGCCCATCTGGATGTAGACGTTGTTGTTCTTCACGCCGAGCAGCGAGATGAAGCCGCCGTGCGACGCCACGCTCGGGTTGATGTCGGTGTCGAGGACGGTCTGGACCTTGTCGGCGAGGCTCGAGTTCTCGGCCATCTCGCTCGCGACCGACTCCGAAACGACGGGCTCGCCCGCCGCGTGGTGCTCGCGAATGGTCGCGCCGACCTGCTTGCCGAGGACGGACCAATCGATCGAGTCGTCGCCGCGGAAGAGCGTGAGGCGGTTGGGATTGATCACGACCCGTGCGACGCCGTCGAGCGCGAACAGCCGCTGCGGCAGCGGCGAGCCCTGCGCCTCCTCGGCGGTCACGAAGCTCGCGTTGACGCCGTCGTAGAGCGGCGGATACATGACGAACGAGCACGAATCGCCGGTCGCGCTCGGCTGGGCCAGGATGCGGATTTCGGGCTGCGTCTCGGTCATCGTAGGGTCTCCGTCGTTTCTTCTCGGGTCTCTCCTGAGTCTAGCTCGGGGCCCGCCGAGCGACAACCGAATCGCGTCCGCGCGGCTCGCGGCAGGAATCGGCCCGGCGCTCCCCTCGGCGGCTCCCGCCGGACGCCCCGAAGTCCGTTTCGACACGCGATTTCGCGGTGATCGCGTGGTAGACTCGGCGCATGATCCGCGACCGCCTCGAGCGTCCCGTCCGGGACCTGCGCCTCTCCGTCACCGACCGCTGCGACTTGCGCTGCAGCTACTGCATGCCGCACGCGACGTACGAGTGGCTCCGGCGCGAGGAGATCCTCTCCTTCGAGGAGATCGTCCGGCTCACGGCCTCGTTCGTGCGGCTCGGCGTCGAGAAGGTGCGCCTCACGGGCGGCGAGCCGCTCGTGCGCAGCGACATCGAGCGACTCGTCGCGAAGCTGCGCGAGCTCGACGGCCTGCGCGAGCTCGCGCTCACGACCAACGCCACGCGCCTCGCATCCAAGGCGACCACGCTCCGCGACGCCGGCCTCGATCGCATCAACGTGAGCCTCGACACGCTCGACGCCGAGACGTTCCGGAGGATCACGCGCCGCGACGGCCTCGACTCGGTGCTCGCCGGCCTCGACGCCGCGCGCGAGGCGGGATTCCGCCCGATCAAGGTCAACATGGTCGTCGAACGCGGCGTCAACGACCACGAGATCCTGCCGATGCTCGACTATTGCGGCGAGCGCGGTTTCGCACTGCGCTTCATCGAGTTCATGGACGTCGGCAACGCGAACGCCTGGCGCGAAGAGAAGGTCGTCGGCGCACGTGAGATCCTCGAAACCGCGCGCACGCGCTACGCCGTCGAGTCGACGGGCCGCGACGAAGCGAGCGACACCGCGACGCGCTTTCGGCTCACGCCGCTCGACGGCGGCGCCTCCGTCGACGTCGGCATCATCGCATCGGTCACGCAGCCGTTCTGCACGCATTGCTCGCGCGTGCGCGTGACGGCCGAAGGCCGCGTCGTCACGTGTCTCTTCTCGTCGACGGGCACCGACCTGAAAGCGGTGCTGCGAAGCGGCGCGACCGACGACGAGCTCGACGACGCCCTCCGCGCGATCTGGCGCGTGCGCGACGATCGCTATTCCGAAGAGCGCCTGGCCGAGATCCGCGACGAGACCTACGACCCCAAACGGCGCGCGAAGATCGAGATGATCCGACTCGGCGGCTGAGCGAGACCACGTCATGACCCTGCAACGACGATCCCGCGTTTCTCGCAAACCCGCTCGCCCCGTGCGACGGTTCGTGCTCGGCAACGTCTTGCCGCTCGGCATCGTGATCACGCTCGGCGTGCTGTGGTATCGCGGCGTGATCGACTTCGAGGAGATTCTTCCCCCCGGGGCCGACGAGAACCTCGTCGCGCTGATCGTGTGCATCGCGCTGCTGTTCGTCGTCGCGTCGATCTCGCTCCCGGCGGCGCACGCGGTCGTGAAGGCGGCCGATGCGTCGTTCCAACGACGCGCGTCGGTACTCGGCGGCGGTGGGCGACGCGACCGAAGCGTCGACGTTCCCGAATCGGACGGCGAAGAAGACGACGCGACGGACGGCGGCGACTCGAAGCTCGGCGCGCTGTTCACCACACCCGTCTTCGCGGCGATCTACGTGATCGCGTGGCCGATCCGATTCGTGCTGATGCTCGCGTCGTTCGCGCTGCTCGCCGTGTCGATCGTCTTCACGGTGCGGCTGTTCGATCCCGACTTCTTGCAGGCGTGGGTCGACCGCTTCCTTTGAAACGCGACACGTGACGTTGCGGCGCGCTCAGCACCACGAGTTGTTGAGGATCTCGCCGACGCCGCCCGCGCCCGGCACGATGTACTGGCGGTCGTCGAGCCCGCGCTCCTGATCCCACATCGCGCCCGGAACCGCGCGCAGCACTTCGTCCGACGACAGCCCGCGATCGACACGCGCCGTGTAGATCCGGGCTTCGGCGTCGGCACCGAGCACCGCGCGGAAGAACTCGGGCGTCGCGATCATCGGAACCACGAGGACCTTCGCGGGCGAGCCGTGATGCGCGCGGTAGTGCTCCAACACGCGCAAAACGGTCGATCCCGTCGCGCCCATCGGATCGGGGATCAGCAGGATCGAGTCCTCCACGCTGCCCCCGATCTTGCTCCCGGTCAGATCGGCTCCGCACACGCGCCCGTCTTCGTCGACGACGCGCTGAAGGTTCAGGTGATCGAGCCGGACGTTCTCCTCGGGCAGGACCGACGACAACCACTCGAAGCACGCCTGCGCGGGCACGATCCCGCCGCGGATCACATCCACGAGGACGACCTTCGTGCGCGGATCGAGGATGTCGCCGCGGTAGACGCCGGCATCGGGAAGGCCCTCGGCCATGCGCGTCGGGACCTGCGCCTCGGCGGTCGGAAACTCGGCGGCGGTCACCCAGAGGAGCAGCGCTTCGTAGACGCGCCGAACGTGCGCGAGAACGTCCGCGCGTTTCGTTTCGGGGGATCCGAGGCGTGCGAGAGCCGTCCGCACCGCCACGTTGTCGAAGACGTGCACGCGATCGCCGTAGCGATGCTCGACCTCGTGCGCACGCCGGCCGGCTCCCGATGAAAGTGTCGTCATGGCTGCTCCCTCGCGTCGCCGCGCCGCACCCGGCACGGAAGTACGCGACGCGCCCTCGCCCGCCGCGCGGGCATTCTCGCCGATCCCCCCCTGTCGTTCAACCCCCGCGAGCCGCTTCGGACCGGTCGATCGCGCCGGTTGCCTGCACCGCCGCCTTCGCTACAATGGACGCGCCCCCGCCGAACCGTTCGCTTTCGGACTCCTGAGCGCGCCGCGCCGTTGCGTGCGCCGCGAAGCGTCGGGAGCGAGACCCCGGAGCCGCCTGCATCCTTGCGACATTTCGCCGCGCTCATCTTGAAGTTCCGCTACGTGTTGGCGCCCATCGTGGCGGGACTCGTCGTCGTCGCGGTTCTGGCGGTGCCCCACCTCCAGCTCGACTTCTCCGTCTTCGCGCTCATCGAATCGAGCGACGAGGCCAAGGCCGAAGCCGACGAATTCTACAGCTACCTCCCGCCGCGTCCCATGGACGCGATGGTCATCCTCGAGTGGCCGCAACCGATCACGCAGCGCGAAGTCGCCGCAATCGACGCCTTCGGCAAAAGCCTCCTCGACGTCGACTCCGTGGCGAACGTGACGTCACTCGCGAACGCGTACGTCATCCGCACGAAGCTCGGCGTGCCGCTACCGACCGCGCTCGCCTCGATCCGTGACGACGGGCCGGTCCGTGACATCATCGGCGAGGGATCGCTGCTCTCGGGCCGGCTCATCTCGCGCGACGGGCACTCGGCCGCGGTCGTCCTCGAGCGCGACAAATCGATCGAGCCGGACGCCCTCGCGTGGATCGAGCGGATCCGCAAAGAGACCGCATTCGAGCGCCCCGACGGCGTCATCGAGACGCGCATCATGGCGAGCGAGATCGTCGAAGACGCGCTCGGTCAGCACATGCGGCACGACATGTTCCAGAGCATCCTCTTCGAGGTGATCTGCTTTCTCGTGTTCATGCCCCTCTTGTTCCGGACGGTGCGCGCCACGTTCATCCCGCTCGCCGTCGTGGCGTGCGCGGTGGTGTTTCATCTCGGCGTGATGGTGCTGTTCGGGATGTCGCTCTCGCTCATCGAGGTGGCGATCCCCGGCTTGATCACGATCATCGCGCTGTGCGACGCGATCCACATGCTGCACCGATTCGAGGAGAGCCTCGCGAACGGCCGCGACAAGCGCCGCGCGATCCTCGAGATGATGGACGGCGTCGGCACCGCGTGCTTCTACACGTCGCTCACGACCGCGATCGGATTCTTGTCGCTGCTCGTCGTCGACCACCGCGCGATCGAAGACTTCGCGGTCTGCGCCGCGACGGGCGTCGGCATCGTGTTCGTTTGCGTGGTCACGTTGATGCCGCTGTTCCTCGGGCTCGCCCCGATTCGCGGCAAAGGACGCGGCATGCGCGCATTCGGACGCATCCGCTACGGACGCCCGGGTCTCACGTACGCGAGCTTCGCGCTCGTGGGTGCCGTCTCGATCGCCGGCGTCGCGCAAATCTCGATCGGTTCGCGATGGCTCGAGGAGTTTCCGCCCGGCGAACCCGTCGTGCGCGAGCTCACGTGGTACCAGGAGAACTTCAACGGCTACCTCAACCTCGACGTCAAGCTGCAAGGCAAGCTCGACACGACCGAAGCGTTCCGCGCGATCGAAGCGCTGCAAAACGCGGTCGTCGCGATCGACGACGGGGTCACGGGATGCGAGTCCTACACGCAGTGGACGCGCGAGTGGATCGGCAACCCCGAGGGCGAACTCAGCACCGCACTCGTGACGGGCGGCCTCATGTACCTCAAGCTGTCGGGCGCGACGTTCGGGTTCCCCGAACACATCCTCACGCGCGACTTCCGACTCGGCCGGATCCGGTTCCAGATGAAGGACATCGGCACCGACCGCGTGCTCGCCATCATCGACCGCATCGAGCGCGAGGCCGCGGCCCTGCCCGACGGCATCGAGGCCGAAGTCGCGGGCTTCAACCGGATGCGACACGAGAACGCGCGCCGGATCGTCGTGACGATGATGAAGAGCCTCGTCGTCTCGACCGTGAGCATCAGCCTGTTCATCATGATCATCTACCGATCGGTGCTGGTCGGCTTCCTCGCCGCGATCCCGAACCTCGTGCCGATCCTCATCGGGCTCGGCCTCACGGGGTGGCTGTCGATTCAACTGCGCATCGGGATCGTGATGATCTACTCGCTCGGGGTCGGCCTCGCCGTCGACAACACGATCCATCTCATCACGCGGTTCGTGCAAGAGCGACGCAAGCGACCCGAGCGGCCCGTTCGCGAGCACTTGCAGGAGAGTTTGCGGACGACGGGCGGCGCACTCGTGGCCTCATCGGCCGTCCTCGTGCTGGGTTCGCTGTGCTACCTGCCGTCGTCGTTCCAGTCGATGAGCGACGTCGGTGTGCTGTTGTCGACGATGGTGGTCGCGGCGCTGTTCACCGAGATCTGGCTGCTGCCTCACCTGCTCGAGCGGTTCCTCTCGGGCAACCGACTCGGGCTGCGGCTCGCGCGCTGGCGGATCGGTTCTTCGTCCGAAGCGTCCGGCGAAACGGGGCGTGTGAGCAGCGGCGACGATGGCGTCGAATCGAACGACGAGACGACGTCGCCGCGGAAGCGCACGAACGACGAACCGTAGCGCCACAACGTCGCGTTGATCGCGGTCGGCGGCCCCATCACGGCGGCGACCTCGTCGGCGTTCGATCCGAGCGAGAACGCCACCGCGTCGTCGTCCTCGAGCGAGCGCCTGAGCTCGCGGACGCGCGGCGGGACGCGCAGCGCGAGCGTCCCCTCGGGTCGATCGTCCCAGCCGACGACGTGATCGGCGACGAAGCGCACGCGCGCGACGCCGTACATCCACAAGCGCCCGAGGACCGCATCGGGCTCGCCTTGGGCGGCGCGCACCTCGTCGGGCGTCGATCCGAGCCAGAACGAGCGCGGTGTCGGCTCGCCCGTCGCGGCGGCTGAATGAGCAAGCGACTCGGACGCCGCCGTCGTCGACGATCCGCCGACGATCGGGTTCCCGGCCGCGTCGAAGCGCGGCACCTCGGACGAAGCACTGCTCTCGTCGGTCCTCAGGTCGGCGGGCGCCGAAGTCGTCGCCGCACTCGCGTCGGCGTCGTCCGACGCCGCACGATCGCCTCGCGGACCGATCGTGATCGCCACCATCAGGAGCACCCCAAGAGCGCTCGCCGTGATCGCGAACGCCGCGTGGCGCGATCTCGCCGGGCGCCCGGGAGCTCGCCGGCTCGACGACGATCTCGCCGTGATCGGCACCGCGGACCGCTCGCCGCACAGCGTCTCGTACGCCACCTGAACACGCACCCACGCGAGATGGGCGCGGTGCTGCGCCTCCCGGTCGCGCGTAT
>JAUIME010000937.1 GCA_030433195.1 bacterium | reverse complement strand
CATCGTAGACGGCCTCGATCGCCAGGCGACGCTGCTCCGAGTCTTCCGATGCAAGGTGCGCGATGCGTTGTTCGGGCGACAGCACTCGCTTCGCGGGTGCATCCAAGAGCTCGACCACGCTCGGTGACGCGTCTTCGTCGTCTGCCTCCGCTGGCTCGGGGTCGGACGCGAGCTTCGGCCAACGCCTCGCGATCCGGAAGCCCGCTCGCTCCAAAGCAGCGGAAGTCGATGCCGAACCCGACGCGTCGATCGCCTCGCGCGCCGCGGCGCCGATCGATGCGAGCACCTCGACGAGACGATCGCGAAACCGGCTCTCGACACGGTCGTAATCCGGACCGCGCTGTTCGAGGCTACGGGCTTCCGACTCGAGGATCAACTCGACGATCGCGGGCGCGACGCTCCCCGCCTTCTCACCCGCGAGCTGGAGAGCGGCCGTGAACGGGATGCTCTCCCAACCGGGGTTCTCGCGCGTGGCATCGACGAGCACCTGCGCGCCGACGTCTCCCCGACCGAAGTGCGCCAAGTCGATGGCTGCTGTCGTCGCGAGGTCGACGTCCGAAGAATCGAGCAACGACCGCAAGCCCTCGACGATCGACTCCGGCAACTCCCCTCCCGCGGCGCGGCCCGCCCTCACACATGCCGTGCGTCGCAAGAGCTCGTCGGGATCACCGAGCACCGGCTGCAGCGCGGCGATCCCCGTAGGTCCGGACCAGGCGAGCCCAGCGACCGCCGCGAGCCTCCGCTCGCGCGTCCCTTCTGGACGAAGCGCTTCGGCGAGCGCCCCCAAGGCGTCGTCGCCGCGCGCGGCGAGCGCCCGAGCCGCCTGCATTCGCACGCACCACTCCGGATCCTCGAGACATCGCGCGAGCATCGGTATCGCCGCGTCGCCGGCCGGTCCCAGCGTTTCGAGCGCCATCGCCGCGGCGCACCGCACTCCCCGATCGGGGTCGTCGAGGGCGCTCACGAACACCTCGACGACGAGATCCGCATCCGGCTCGCCGCTCGTCGGCAACGGGTCTTGCGAGCCCGCAAGCCCGCCGAGCGACAGCACCACCATGAGTGCCGAGAGGATCGTAGAAAGAGAATCTCGCATGGCCCGATCTTCCCAACTTCGCTCCGCGAAGGCCAGCCCGTGATGGCGTACGCTGTCGAGCCGAGCCCGAATCGAGGCCTCGGGCGTGATCTCCGTGCAACGATCCGATACGATAGAACCGTCAGGCGCGATACCCGCGTGGCACGTCGGTCATCGCGAAACGGGTTTGCGCCGCTCGAAGAACGGAGAGGACTCATGATGCGAGTCGGTAGGCACCTCGGCGTTCTCGTCGTGTTCGTTGTCGTGACCGCGGCCGGCCCGCTGCGAGCGCAATGCGTCGACACGGAGGTCCAGAAGCTCACGGCATCGGATGGCGAACCGCGCGACCTGTTCGCGAGCTCGGTGGCGGTTTGCGGTGACATCCTCGTTGCGGGCGCGGCCCACGATCCGACACGAGGTCCCGAATCCGGATCGGCATTCGTGTTTCGCCAGGAAGCCGACGCTTGGCTCGAACAAACCAGGATCGTCGGATCCGACACGGGACCCAACGACAAGTTCGGGTCCGCAGTTTCGGTCGACGGATCCGTAATTCTCGTCGGAGCGTCGCGCTATCGATTCAGCATCGGTTCGGCGTACGTGTTTCGCGACGGGCCGGCGGGTTGGAGCCAGGAACAGCAACTGCTCGCGAGCGACGGCACGTTCAACCGCTTCTT
>JAUIME010000149.1 GCA_030433195.1 bacterium | reverse complement strand
GCTGGCGGTGCCCCTCCACGATCTCGACGTAGTCCTCCAGCGGCAGGTCGCCGCCGCGCGCTTCCCAGAGCGTCCGCCCATACTCCTCCACGTACTCCGTCTCGAACGTCCCCGCGAGCGCCTGGTAGTACTCGCTGTTCATCTTGAAGCCGTAGGGATGGCTCGGGTATCCGACGATCATGTCGGAGTCGCCGATCTTGCCGCCGTGCGCTTCCGGCCACCAGCCCTTGACCGTGTTACCGATCATGATCATCGGGCGGCGATCCTTTTCGTCCCAATCCTCCATGGCCTTCAAGGCCGCGAAGAGCTGATCGAAATCGGAGCCGTCTTCGACGTCGAGCACGTTCCATCCGTACGACGCCCACTGGTTCGAGAAGTCGTAGTCCTTGGCGTACTTCTTGTCGATCACGCCGCCGATGAGCGAGTCGTCGATGCCCGCGTTGTTCTGCGACATCATGATGCGCAGCCGCTTCCCGACCTTCTGCGCGAGCGCCGCGGTCTTGAGCTCTTGAGCGTGACCTTCGGTCAGTGCAAACTCGCCCTCGAGGCAGAACACCTTGAGCGACGAATCGGCTCCGACGACGTCCCAGAACATCGCCTTGCCGGCCGCGGTCGAGAGCCCGACGCCGGACGGTCCGCCGTTCACGTCGTTGGTGACGTCGGTCGTCTCGGCGTGGCCGGCGAGGAAGCGGATGCCGCGCAGCTTCGCCTGCGCGAACACGGGATGATCCGTGAGACCGTTCTCTTCGAGGATTCGATCGGCGACGTCTTGCGAGCGCCGGAACGCGAGCGCGTCGATCGGCAGGATCGCCTTCTCGGCATCGAACGTGAAGCGATCGTCACCGGTCGCCTCGTGCTGGTTCAGCAGCGACTGGTAGAGCACCATCCACAGCGCGTAGCACGTGGGGATGCAGTGCCCGCCCGCGAGCATGAACTTGTCGTTGTACGGGTGCTTCGGCTCGCGAATGTCGTACACCATGCCGCCGAGCTCGCGCCCGCCGAGGTGCAGCGCGACGTTGTAGGGCGTGTACGAGAGCGGCCCGCCGAAGTGACCGGTCTGCGCGTAGTTCCCGAGCGTCGACAGGGTCATCGCGGTCAGGAACGCGACGTCCTCCATGAACTCCTTGGAGTACTCGGGAAGCGGGACCGCGAGCGCCTCGCGGGTCCGTGTCGCGCGCGCCTGATGGATGGTCACCGTCGTGCCAGCGTCCGCACTCGTGGGCATGGTGTCGTACCTTCGTCAAAGGATGGGGTTTCGGGGGATCCCGGGGAAGCCGTGATTCTAATTCGGCCCCGATCCCGAGACAACCCGCAACACCCCCGTCGACGCGAGGAACGCCCCTGCCCGCCGCGATCAGTTCATGGTCATGACCACCGCATTCGACAGCGAGCCGCCCTTCGCCGAGCTCGACGCGGAGTTCACTGCGATGAGTTGATGCGTGAAGGACACGCCAGCCGGGAGATTCGTGACGTCGATCGCGGGCTGCAGCAGCGACGCGAGGAAGGTCGGCGCCTTCGCGGGATCGCTGATCGCCGCACCGAAGTAGTTCGACGCCCCTACGAGACCCGTCTTGCCGACATTGTTCTCGATCACGGCCGGAGATCCGCCCAAGAACGGGAAGCATCGATTCCCGAGATCGAACAAGGCCCCCACCGTCGAAGAGTTGGGTATCCCGGCATTCATGTGATGGATGAATCGACCGTTGCCAGCCGACGTCTTGCGCACCGCGACGGCGAGCGTCGCGTTGACGTTGACGTTGACGACAAAGCCCCCGCCCCCCTGGCTGCCGTTGACCCAGACGACGTCCATGTCGGCATCGATGTCCTGACAGTCGGCGATCCCGACCGGCTGCGACAAGATGAAGATCACCGATGTCACGTTGTCGATCGCCACGAGTGCGCGATCCGAGTGGTACGGGAACTCCTCGATTCCATTGATGAACGTCGAAGCCGTGACCGCGGTAGACCAGCGGTCCGCGCAAGCGGGATCGGCTCCCGTGCAGTCGTATTGGCCGACACGAGTCACCTGTGCTTCGGTGATCGTTCCCGAGGCGTTCACGAGCGTTTGCCCGGAGCAGTCACCGGGGTTCACCGCATCGCCGGTACCGTTGCCGAACGCGCCCGCGCCGCCCGAGTTGTCGGAGTTCGGGTACGTACACACCACCACGCCGCCTGCATTCGCATCGATGCACGTGGTGGCATCGAGCGCGATCTCGTTGATGCACAAGATCTCGCCCGGGAGATTGTCGTCGAAGACCAGCGAACCCCAGACCGAGCCGCCCGCCGGCGTCGGCAGGTTGTTGCCCGTCGGAACGCCCGTTCCCGTCGTGAACTCGGTGATGACGGCCCCGCCGAAGGGGTCGACCTGCCAGTACGTTCCCGCCCCTGCGTTCGGGAACGCGATCCCCGTGACCGTCAAACCGACGATACCGGCCGACGACCACGTCGAAAGCGGCGTCAACGTACAGTCCGTGCGGAACACGCGAAACGGGCTGAACAGCTCGTTCGTGATGATCTCGCACGATCCACCGCCGGTGCTGACCGCGCCTTTCGTGTCGGTCCCGAACAGCGCCGCCGACGCCGGCAGCGGCAACGAACACTTCACGGCCTCGTTGGCCGCGTACGACTGCGGCTGCATCTTGATCGGCGAGTCGACAGCTCGTAGAAGCGCGTCGGCTTGAGCTCGCGCGACCGACGCTCCTCCGAGCGTGAATCCTGCCGTCACCCCCGCTACGAGGAGCACCGCGCGGATCGCGCGTCGAAAGTCGCCTCGTTCGAATCGGTATTCCTGTGTCGTCGTCTTCATCGTCACCCTCCAGCCGTCGAACCGCTCGACCGTCCTCGTTCCACTCGCCCAAACGGCGAGCGCTCCTTTTCGGTTTCTTCTCTCGCTTCTTGCCTCGACCGCTCGGCTGCCGCTTCGCGCGCCTCCTCGAGCGCCGCGTCGACGCGCCGGGCGAGATTGTGAACACCGGGCGAACCCAAACGCTCCACCGCCTTCGTCGCGAGATCCTTCGCATGCTCGAGGGCTTCGCGCGCGACGTCGTCCTCGCCTCGCCGGCTCGCGTCGGCTCCGCGCATCAACTCCGCCTCGCCCATGTAGGCCATCAAGACGCTCACCACGCCCGAGTCCTCCCCGAGCGACTTCACGGCGCGATCATGGGCGTCGTGGAGCATCGCGCGCGCTTCGGCCGTCTCTCCTGCGTGCAGGAGCGACTTGCCGCGATTCCCGACCCTCAAGAGTGTCTGCGAGTGGTCCGGTCCGAGCACCGCCGTCGACATCTCGACGCACTGGCGATACCAATCCGCCGCATCGAGATACTCGCCTTGGCGGTACTGGATCCCCCCGAGGTGGCACATCGTCACGAGTCGTCGCGCATGACGCTCGCTGTTGTAGAAGGCCTCCTCGTCCGCAAACACCTCGCGCAAGATCTCGTCACTCTCTTGATAGCGTGCGCGGTGCACCAAACAGTTCGCGAGATTCTTCTTGGCGCGGAAAGTTCGAGGATCCTTGGCGCCGAACGTCTCGACGCAGACTCGAATCGCCCGTCGAAACTGTCGTTCGGCCTCGAGGAGCCGTACGTCGCGGGCTTCGCCCTTCATGCGCTGCGCCGTCTGGTGCAGCATCGAGGCGTGGGCCTGCAAGACGTCGATGGTCACTTCGTGATCTTCGCCCAGCTCTCGCCGCGCCCGCTCGAGGAGCGCCTCGAGAGCATCGAGAGCGCGCACGACGTCCGCCGCATCGCGGTTTCGATCCCCGAGGAGCTCGTACCAGTGGCTCGCCGACGCGATCGTGTCCGGATGATCCTCGCCCAAGTGGTCACGACGCATCTCGAGCGCACGGGAAAGCAGCTCCTCGGCGCGCCCGAGCTCGTCGTAGTTCCGCATCGCCACGCCGATGTAATCGAGCCCGACGGCGTCGAACTCGGGATCACTGCCGTCGAACAGCCCCTCGATCCCTTCGGAAGCGAGCAGCAACGCATCGGAAACGCGCAGGTCTTCCCCGGCCTCGCCCATGATGTCGAAGTTCGCGAGCAAGACGTCGAGCACGGTGCGGATCACTTCGGAGCGCTGGAGCGCACGAGCGGCGTTCTCCGCCGAGCGTTCGAGATCTCGATTCGCGGCGGTTGCTTGGCGAAGCGCCACCGCGAGCACTCCCGACGCAACGGCGAGGCCCGCGACAACGATCACGCCGGCCGCCACCATGAGCCGATTACGCTGCACGAAGCGGTGCAGACGATACACGGCGGAAGGCGGACCGGCCTCGACGGGCTCTTGCCGAAGATGACGCCCCACGTCGGCCGCCAGCTCCGAGACGGAGGCGTAGCGGCGCATGCGGTCCTTCTCGAGCGACTTCATGACGATCCAGTCGAGATCGCCGGACAGCTTGCGCACGAGCGCGCGGCGGTCGAGGCGTCGCCGATCGGCGATCTGCGTGGCCTCGTGCGGATCGAGCGACGTGCTCACGCGCGAGCTCGGCTTCGGCGGATCGGTTTCGCGGATCCGGCGCAGCATCTGGTCGAACGCGATCTTGCGCAGCTCTCGGTGCTCGAACGGAAGCGTTCCCGAAATCAGCTCGTAGAGGAGGACACCGAGCGAGTAGACGTCGGTGCGGGTGTCGACGTCGAGGGCGGTCAGGCACGCTTGCTCGGGACTCATGTACTCGGGCGTCCCGATGACCTGGCCATCGCGCGTGTAGCAGGTTTCGCCCGAGAGACCTCCCGTGTAGTCCTTGGCGACCCCGAAGTCGATCACCTTCGGAACCGGCCTGCCGTCTTGCAACGAAACCAGGATGTTCGTCGGTTTGATGTCGCGGTGCAAGATCCCCCGCTGATGCGCGTGCTGGATGGCGTCGCACACCCTCAGGAAGAGGTCGAGGCGATCTCGGATCGAGACCTTGTGCTCGTCGCAGTACTCCGTGATCGAGACTCCCGCCACGTATTCCATGACGAAGTACGGGCGTCCGTCTTCGAGCAGCCCCGCATCGTGGACCTGCGCGACGTTGGCGTGCGACATGCGCGCGAGCGCCTGCCGCTCGATCTCGAAGCGCGCGAGCACCTGCTTGGTCGACCGATCTCGCCGCAGGATCTTGATCGCGACGCGCCGCCGCAGCGGCTCGCGTTGTTCGGCCACGTACACCACGCCGAAGCCCCCGGCGCCGATCCGATGCAGGATCTTGAACGGGCCGATCGACTCGGGAGCAGGCTCTTCGAGCGAGAGGTCCTCGTCGAGATCGGTGAAGTCGGGCAGCGGGTCCGAACCGTTTCCGAGCATCGGCTCGAGCAGATCCCGGACCGATGCGTGTCGCGCGAGGTAGTCCTCGAGCGGCGGCGCCGGATCGAGCTTCGCGTAGGCGTCGGCCAATCGCGCCGCCTCGTCGAGCTTCGCATGGAAATCTTGGCTCATCGAATCGTGTCTCCCGGCAATGACGCGGGGCTCTCGCGCGAGCGTCGCGTTATCCTTCGCGCTCGTCGCGCAGTCCGGCCTTGCGGATCGCCATCATCGTATCGTGACGACGCAGGTGGTCGAGCACGAGACGCAGTCGGCGCAGCCCGTTGTGGAATCGCTTGCGCGCCGCTTCGGCCGTCACCCCCTCTCGCTCGCCGATCGCGGCGAACGTCAGGTCTTCGTTCTGCTGCATCTCGATCACGCGGCGCTCGGCCGGCGGGATGAGTTCCATCGCGAGCCTCGCGAGCTCGCAGTGCTCGGCCTGGATCGCCTGATCATCGGGCGCGGGCGGCTGTCGCACGCCGCGCGGCGGATCGCCGTCCAGATAGAGCACGGTCGCCTGGGTCGGCAGCCGACGCTCGCGTCCGACGTCGCGTTTCTTGGCGTGCAGCCGCCGTCCGCCGTCCGCGAGGACGTTGCGAACCATGACGAGGAGGAGCCGGCGGAAGTGCTGCTCGTCCGAGACGACGAACCGCGGCCCACGCTCGAGGACGTTCACGGCCAACGTGTTCAGATAGTCGTTGGTGTCCCCGTCGCGGCGCAGGTTCGTGTTGAGCTTGCGGTGGACCTGCTCGCGCAGCCACGGATAGTGCAGCTGCATGAGCCGGGCGAGCGCGGACGGATCTCCTGCGTGAAATTGCTCCAGGAGCGCGCGCGTCGAATGCTCCCCCTCACTTTCCGGCATACGGCATCATCCTCGTCGACGCATCCATTGAACCACAACGAGACTCTCGCTGCATCAACGGACGCGGTCGACGAGAACCAACCGGTGGCTACGGGCAGAGCGCTGGGAGATTGCCCGAAAGCTCGAACCGACCGCAACTTGCGGCGATCGAAGTTTCCGCGGAAACCTCGCCCCGGGAGGCCCGCGGCAAGTACGACCGCACGCGCCGCGAGGTGGATTCCGAACCCGTGAGACCGTCGCGGCCCCCGAGACTCGACCGCAGCGGCAAATTGCGGCGGCCGACGAGGCCCTCGGTCGACGCCCAAGCCGGAGCCTTCACGGGCCATAGCTCTCCGAAGCCGTTTGGCGAGATCGGTCGGTCATGGCCCGGACCGCCGGCCGGAAACTCGAGCCGGGCGAACTCGAAGTCGTCGGCCATCGCCTTCTTGCCGAGCGTACATCCCACGGCATCGCGGACCCGCGGGGTCTCGAGCGCGACCCACGCGAAGTAGATCGCGCAATACGCCGAATACACGGCGGCCTCTTCGCCGCCTTCGATCGCGTCGAGCGCCGCGAGCGCCGAGTGCGTCGCCGACCAGATCGCGAGCACCGGCGACCGATCGGACGCGTCGCGGATGCGGTGCTTCGCTTCGAGGCCGAGGACGAGAGCCCGCTGCGCGAGTCGCGAATCGTGCGCTGCGATCTCGCGCGGAACGACGGGCCACCGGCTCGCCACCGCCTCGGCTTGCGCGATGGCCTGCCGAGCCATGGTGATCTCGGCCGGATTCACGAGGTCCCACGAGGTGAACATGGGGAGCACCCGCCGGGCGCAGCGGGCGGCGAGCGCGACACGAGCCATTCGGGAAAGAGATGCGACGTCGTCCTGGGTGGGAATCATGAGCAGTGGTCTCCCGGCAGTCATTCGGTGCATGGTGTCGATGGGGAAGTGACGGCGGGGAGTCGCATGCGGCTCCCCGCCGATCAGGTACGCCCGGGGTCGGGTGCGACCTTCCAAGCGGGGGCGTACGTCGGGAGAGAACGCGAAAAATCGAAAAAGTCCTCCTCACGATCCCGCGAGTCCTCGCGAATCGGCGGGGGATCGTTCCCAGGTGCCCGCAGACGCCCTCGAGGGACCTGGCATCACGCGAAACGGGCCCGCGAACGATGTCGTTCGCGAGCCCGCGGACAGATTTCGAAAACGCGTCGATCGACCGTGACGAACCGTCACGGCGCGCTTTCCATCGAAGGTTAGTTGGCGACCTGGAAGAATCCGGTGTCGGCGTACTGCACCTCGTCGGGATACTGTCCCACGAAGAGCACGACGCGATACCCGAAGCCGGGCGGCGTGTCCCCCGGAACGCGCAGCGAGACGCCGGTGCGGTTGATCGTGGAGAGCGGCCCGAGGTTGAACGACTTCGGACCGACGCGCGGATTCGACCCGTAGAGCGGGCTGCCGTCGGGCGCGTACACTTCGATCCACGCCGAGACCGACTGCGTCTGGCTCGAGAGGTTCGTCACCGAGGCATCGAAGTCGTAGAAGTCGCCGGGGTTCACGGCCGATTCGAGCGGCGCGATGTCGATGACCACCTCCGACTCCACGAGATTGATGTTGTCGACGAAGAACGCTTCACCGGAGTCGTCGACCTCGGCTCGGAAGCGCAACTGAAGACGATCGTGACGTTCGGGACCGTTGAACAGTCGCGTGAACATCTGGAAATGGTTCGAGTTCGTGTCGTTCGCGTGAACCCGTTCGAGGAGCTTCCACGTCAGGTCGCGATCGAAGTACTCGATGGCGAGCGACTCGTTCCCTTCGAGACCGCTACCCTGTACCCAGTACGAGAAGAACGGCGTGGTCGGCGCCCCGTCGAAGTCGATGCGGTTCGACTCGATGTAGTCGTCGTCCCCGCCCGTGCGCGAAAGCCGCAGCGCGAAGGGTGCGGAACGCTCGTTCGAGGCTCCGCCGCCGACGAGGGCCCCGTTCACCTCGCCCCAGAGATCGGGGTCGAGCGTGGTGCTCGCGAACGTATCGACGATCGGCAGGTAGTTCGGATCGGGAAGGTCGACCATGTCGAGACATCCGCGGCTGTTGCGATGGCTGACGATCTGACTGATCGACGACTGCCCGAACCGCGTGACGTCGCCCGTGCAACCGCCGTTCGACGGACACATGATGCGGCAATCGCTGCCGCTGCAGTGGCTGCTGTCCCAGTTGTGACCGAGCTCGTGCGCGACGAGGCTCGTGCGCAGCAGGAAATTCCCCGAGTAGCGCGCCTGCGACAGCCCGTAGCCGTTCAGCGTCGAGCAGATACGACCGAGATACGCGACTCCGATGACCGAGCCGTCGAGGTTCTTGCCCGTGAACAGATGCGCGATATCGCGCTGGATACCGCCCTGGTTGTTGCGCCAGTGGTTGCGGAACTGGACGAGAAGATCGCCCGAGTCACTCGCGCTGTACGGATCCGGCTCCGACGTGCGCACGAGGATCGTCGTGATCTCGTAGACGATCTCGACGTCGCGCTCGTAGATGAGCTCGACCGAATTGATGATCTGCTCGATGTCGGCCATCGTCGCGCCGACGTCACTTCCGTTGAGTGCGTAGTACTCGCGGTCGGCGTCGCATGCGATCTGGCACTGGAAGAGCGAGGCGCCCGCGAACGTGCCTTCGTTCGAATCGGCTTCGATCTCGGCCGTCGGCAGCTCTTCGGGAACACCGCAGGTCGTGCCCGGATCGATCGCGTCGCGCGTCCGCAACACGACGTGATTCGCGGAAAAGAGGCTCGCGAACGCGGCCGGCATCGGCTGGATCGCGTACTCGACGCCGTCGAGGACGAACGTCGCGACGAGGCCGCCGTCCGCCGTCACCGACGCGGCGACCTTCGAAGCCGGGAATCCGACGAAGCTTCCACGGTAGGTCCGCTCGCGCGGCGCGGGCTGCGCGACCGGAACGCCGTGCGCGTCCGTGACCAGCAACTGGAAATCGTCCGCACGCAGCGAGTGCCGCGACAGATAAAGCTCGTGCTCCGTGCCTTCGATCGGAACGGCCACGAGCAGGTCGTCGGAATCCGCCGAGAGCGGGGCCAAGGAGACCGGCTCGACGGCGAGGGTGTCGAGCGCCTCGGCGAGGCGCTCGAGGCCCGTGGCGGCGGCCGAAGAGGCCGGCACGAGCACGAATACGGCGAGCGCGAGAACCGCGGCCGCACAGAG
>JAUIME010000148.1 GCA_030433195.1 bacterium | reverse complement strand
GCACCCGAGGCGACAGGAGGAGAGCCGACACCATCGTCGGGATCGCCATGAGTGCGAACACCGCGTCGATGAGGTCGAGCACCGCACCGAGCGACATCATCGAACCGACGCCGAGCATGACGACGTAGAAGGCGTTGTACCAGGAGCGCGAGCGCACCCCGAACAGGAACGCCGCGCACTTGCACCCGTAATACGAGTAGCCGAGCATCGTCGAGAAGCTGAAGCACAGCACCGCAACGACGAGCAGCGTCGTCCCGAAGCCCGGCAGTCCCGATTCGAACGCACGCGCCGTGAGCGTGACCCCGTCGGCGCCCGAGTCCCCTTGCCAGAGTCCCGACGCGAGGATCACGAACGCGGTCGCGTTGCACACGATGAGCGTGTCGATCGCGGGACCGAGCATCGCCACGAGTCCTTCGCGGACGGGCTCCTTCGTACGCGCGGCGCCGTGCGCGAGCGCCTCGGTACCGACGCCGGCTTCGTTGCTGAACGCGGCGCGACGCACGCCGAGCAGGATCACGGCGCCGACGGCCCCGCCCTTCACCGCCTCTCCCGTGAACGCGTCGCGCACGACGAGTCCGAACATCGCCGGCAACTCGCCCGCGTGCTGCACGAGGATGACGGCCGCGGCGATCATGTACAAGACGACCATTCCGGGCACCAGGCGCGACGCCACGAGCGCGATGCGCTGGATCCCGCCGAAGATCACGATGGCGACCGCCATCATGATCACGACGGCGACGAGAGCATCGCCGACGACGGGCTCGGCCGTGAACCATCCGCGCGGCGCGAACACCTCGTCGCGCAGGATCTGAGTGAGTTGATTGGACTGCACGATGGCGAGGCATCCGACGAGGCCGGCCAGGCTGAACCAAATCGCGAGCGGCCGAAACTTCGGGCCGAGGCCCTCGACGATCGTGTACATCGGCCCGCCCTGCACCTCGCCGGTCTCGTCGCGGCCACGGTAGAGGATCGCGAGCGTGCACGTGAAGAACTTCGTGCCCATTCCGACGAACGCGCTCACCCACATCCAGAACAGAGCGCCGGGACCTCCGGTGGCGATGGCCACCGCGACTCCGCTGATGTTGCCCATGCCGACCGTCGCCGCGAGCGCACTCGACAACGCGCGAAAGTGGCTGATCTGTCCCGGGTCGTCGGGGTCGTCGTAGCGCCCGCGGAGGATGGCGATCGCGTGCCCGAAGTACCGCAGCGGCACACCGCGACTGATCGCGAGGAACACGACGCCGCCGCCGATGAGCAGGATCGCGATCGGCCAATTCCACAGAAACGACGAGAACGCGGTCAACGCCGCTTCGATCGTATCGACGAAGGTCGTGGGGGTCGCCGTCTGCGCGGCCAAGTCGTGTCGCTCCGGATCGGGGTTCCGCGGGGGACGTCGCCGATCCGCTCGCCCGCGCCGACCGACTCGCGACGATTATACCGAGGCCGCATCCCGAACGGAACCGCGCCTCGGATCGCGGCCATCGAACGACAGCGTCAGAAGCGGGCCGAGCGCGTCGCTGCCGCGGCCGGTTCGAGCACGGGTTCGGAATCGGCGACGACGCGCCACGCGAGACGTCCGATCGCCGTCGCGAGCCGCGCCGCACGACGCGCGATGCGCGACTCGGCGAGGAGATCCCGACGCACGTCCACGGGAATCGGCAGCCGCGTCGCGAGGTCGTCGGTGAGCACGTCGAGCGGCGCGTCGAGCTCTCGCAAGCGGTCCCACAACAGAGCCGTCTCGGGCGCGAGGTCGAGTAACTGCCGCAGCGCCGACAAGAGCTCGCGCCGCGCGAACTCCGCGATCGGAGACACCGACTCGACCTCGTCCAACCGCTCGATTCGCGCGATCCGCATCGGGCGGGCCGCGATCTCCTCGACGAGACGACCGCGCGCGATCCCGCGCACGAGCAATCGCCGTCGAATCACGAGCCCGCGGCTTCGCGATACGATCTCCATGCCCTCGATGCGACCGAGGCAGACGGCGGTCGAGCTCGGATCGCGCGCGTCGCCGGCCCGCATCGCGAGACGCGGCGACCCCACGGCGATCCGTTCGGGGCCGACGCGGCCGAGCGTGGCTCGATGCGACCACGCGCCATGAACGTCGACGCGGGCGCAAGCCCCCGGCAACAACACGCCCTCGGACCACGCGACGAGCGGGGCGATGATACGACGATCGTCCAGATCGGGATGAATACGCATGCGTTCCTCGTTGCAGCGCACGTCACGAAACGCGAACGCGCGCGAAATCCCCCCGGCGAGACACCGGGAGACGGGGTGGCATGACGAAAAGCGGGAGACGCGATTCTAAGCGGGCGCCGCAGCTCCGTCAACGATCCGAGCCGGCTCGGCGGCCGCATTGCGCTCTCGGCGGCGAGAAACTACCCCTGTGCCCTTCGAATTCGCCGCCGCACGCCCAACCCGGAGGCCCCATGTCCGACGCCGCCTGGTCCCGTCTCTCGAAGGAGACGGTCTTCTCGTGCCCCTACTACGTGCTCTCGCACGACCGCTATCGGCTGCCGGGCGGCGACGTCGCCGACTACCACTACGTCGACATCCCCGGATCGACGATGGTGGTTCCGCGGCTTGCCGACGGGCGCCTCGTCCTCGTCTCGCAGTACCGCTACCTCGTCGGACGCGACAGCCTCGAGTTTCCCGCGGGGGGAATCAAACCCGGCTACGAGCCCGCGTTCAACGCCGCCGAAGAGCTGCGCGAAGAGGCCGGCTATCGCGCGGCGCAGTGGCAGAAGATCGGCGAGTTCGCACCGTACAACGGCGTCTCGAACGAGATGTGCCACGTCTTCCTCGCGACCGAACTCGAGCTCGTCGGCGCGGAGCCCGAGGCGACCGAGTTCTTCGAGATCCGCCACGTCACACCCGACGCGGTGCGCCGGGCGATCGAAGACGGATCTCTCTGGGACGGCATGACGATCGCGAGCTTCCGCTTCTTCGAAGACTGGCAACGCCGCGAATCACGCTGACGCGAGCGCAGCGAAGCGATCAGCCTCCGCCGCGAGGACCGCGCGTTTCGACCGCCTCCATCGTGAGCGCGACGTCGGTCTTGCTCTCTTCTTCGAGCACGACTTCGAGCAGCACTTCGGGCTCCTGCCCCGGCCCGCCGCCGCCACCGCGTGAAACACGCTGAATCTCGTAGGTTCCGGGTGCGAGCCCCGAAAACCGGAACGAGCCGTCCTGCCCCACGAACGCGAACTTCGAGTCGCCTTCGCCGCGCAACAGCAGCATGTTCCCCGTGGCCGCGTTGTCGTAACGATCGCGCGCCGAACCCGACACGACCATCCCCTCGCTGAGTCGAACCTTGATCTCCCGGCTCTGACCCGCGCCGATGTTCAGCTCCTCGCGGTGCAAGATGTAGTCCTGGTGTTGGACCTGGAGCACTTGCTCGCCGTCGGGAATCTCGGTGATCTCGAAGTAGCCGTCGGCGTCGGTCCGAGCCGAGTCGCCCATCATGCCGCCCCACCACGGACCGGACTCCTCCGCCTCGGGCCGCACGAACGAAACGCGCGCCCCGCGGACCGGCTTTCCGTCCGAGTCCTTCACCACGCGACCCGTGAGGACGCCCGACTCGACGAGCGCGATCCGCATCGACTTCGACTCGCCTTCACGAAGCCGGAATTCGGATCGATGCAATCCGTAGCGCAACGCGCGCACCTCGATCGAGTACCGGCCCGGCTCGAGCGATTGGAACTCGAAGCGCCCCGTCGAGTCCTGGAAGGACCGCCAGCGATCCGACATCCCGAACGGGTTGCGTTCGCTTCGCGCCTCACCGTCCGTACGCTGCAACCGGACCTGGAACTCGTGAATCGGCGCCCCGTTTTCGGCCGCGACGACGACGCCCGCGAGCCGCGATTCGGTGAGCAGAACGAGATTCACGCTCTCGGCATCGGGAAGCACTTCGTCCACTTCGGCGGTCACGAAACCATCGGCCGAGGCCGACACGGACAACGGCTCGCGCGGCACACCGACGAGCCGGAAGACGCCGAAGTCGTCGGTCACGGTACTCTGAAGCGATACGTTCATCATGCGACGCACCATCGCTTCCTCGCCTTGCCCCTCTCGGAACACCCGCACGCGCGCTCCCGCGATCGGCGCTCCCGTGCGGTCGGTGACGCTTCCGTCGAGCACCCCGCCCGGGTCGAGCGTGAAATCGATCGTGAGCGCGCCGCCGTCCCCGATCTCGGCTCGCTCGGTTTCGGAATCCGCGAAATGAACGCCCTTGGCCTCGACGTCGTACGACCCCGGCGCGACTTTCTCGAACTCGTACCGCCCTTCGTCGTCGGTGTACACGCGTCGCCCGCCGGCGGGGATTCCCATCATCGCGAGCATCATGCCCTCCTGCCGGCCGTTCTCGCGCGCCATCCCGAGCCGCACCTGCACACCCGCGAGCGGATACGATCCGTCGGTGACCTGTCCTTCGATCACTCCGCCAGGAACCATGCGCAACGTGACCTGCGGGATCGCTTCGTCGGCTTCGAGCTCGAGGTTGTCCGAGAACGTCGTCGCGTACTTCACGTGCGACGCCTTGATGCGAACCTCGCCACCGAACTCGAGGGCTCCCGAGCGAACCGAGAACGTGCCGTCGAGATCGGTCACGGTCGCGGCCGCGAACATCAGATCGGATGCGAACTCGGGCGCCTCTTCGGGTGCCACGACGCGGATGAGAACGCCCGGCAACGGTTCGCCGTTCGGCCCGACGACGCTGCCGTCGATGACCGGCTGCGGCCACAGCTCGATGCGTGCGGTTCCCGCGTCGACCGTCTCCTTGTCGATGCGCTCGCGCTCGGCGACGTACTCGGGGTGCTTGGCGACGACGCGCACACTACCGGGCTCGTCCTCCGAAACGTCGAACGCGAGACCGCCGGGTGCTTCCTCGCCGGGCGTCACGTCTCGGAGCATGAATCGACCCTCGGCATCGGTCTCGCCGACGACTCCTCCCGCACGTACGCTCACTCCCTCGACGGGCTCGCCGGTATCGCCGCGCACGACGAGCCCTCCCACGGTCCATCCCGGACGCATCGTGAGCGTCGTCGCGGTTCCCGGGCGCACGTCGGAGACGATCGCACGGCCGTAGCCCGGCGCGGTCGCGGTCAGGGAGTACGGCTTCGACGCGAGACCGGCGATGGTGAACCGGCCGCGATCGTCCGAACGAACGCGCGTGCGTCCCGTCAGCAGGTCGCCCGAGAGATCGGTGCCGCGTCCGAACATCCCCTCCGTGGGCGATGCCGACACGAGCGCGTTCGCGACCGGCGCGCCGCTCTCGTCGACGACGCGTCCGTACATCGATTCGCCGGCATCGAGTGTCAGCGATCCGAGCTCCGTGAGCTCCCCCGACTTTGCCGTAACGGGACGTTCGAGCGGAATGTACCCGCGTACCTCGACGCGGAGGTCGTAGCTTCCGGGGGATACGGGATCGAAGAAGAACGAGCCGTCGTCGGCCGTCACGAGCTCGATCGGATCCTCTTCGAGCAGGCTCGCGAACGTCCGCATCATGTCCCCGACTCCGGGAATCGGGATCGCCGAAAAATCGCTGGTGGGTTCGAGGCGAACGATGACGTCCCCCACCGAAGCGCCCGCCGTATCGACGAGCCGCCCCGAGACGCGCGCGCCCGGGGTCAACACGACGAGGACTCCGTCGTTCCCGGAGCGAACCGCTTCGCTGACGGCGGGAGCCGAGCCGTCGCGCGTCGCGATGAGGTCGTAGGTGCCGCGCGGCAGCGTGTCGAACGCGAAGTCGCCGCTCGCGTCGGTCGTCACGGTGAGCGGTCCGCGCAAGAACTCGCCGTTCACGTAGGCCATGAGCTCGCGCGCGATCTTCGTGAAACTCGCCATACCGGGCGGCCGCAACACCGCGAGCAGCGTGACCCCCGCAACGGAGCCCCCCTGCGGATCGACGACGCGACCGCGGATCGAGTCGCCCCTCTGGAGCTCGATGTCGAACGTACGCGTCGCCCCCTCTTCGGCGACGAGCACGTCCCCGTAGCCGAAGACATGGTCCTTGCCGATCGTGAGCGCGAAGAACGAGCTCTCGGGAACGTCGTAGAACGCGTACTCCCCCGAATCGTCGGCACGCGCACGAATCGCGGTGCCGGCGAAAGCGACGAGCTCGTCCTTGACGCCGTCGATGATCTGGCGGACGTTGTCGACCGAAGTCAGGACGACCTGGTTCTCGAGTCGCGAGACGAGATCGTAGACGCCGTCCATCGAGTAGAGCCGCACTTCGGCGCGCGGCACGGGTCCGTCCGGTCCCGTGACGACCCCGCGGAGCATCGGTTCGCGATCGGGGTCGATCGGGGTCGGCGCCTCGTCGCCGGAATCCGACGCGGCCGTGCTCGGGTTCGTGCCCCGGGGCGCACGCGGATCGACGTCGTGCTCGACGCGCGAGGGCGTGTCGGATCGGGAGGCGCGGCGCGAAGAATCGAGCGGATCCGGCTCACCGCCGCGAAAGAAGAGGATGTATCCAACCGCCACGAGAATGACGGCGAACACGACGAGGAGGATCCAACCGGACGACTGCTCCCGCTTCATACGAGTTTCTCCTGAATCGGAGGATCGGCTTACGACATCGCCTTCTCGCGGGATCGGACCCTGGAGAAGCCAGTATAGGGCCGCACCACGAATCGATCAAGGAACCCGAGGCGAAGGCGCGGGTGACGGGCTCGAGACGACGACGAGCGTCGACGGACTCGCAGACGCATCGGTTGCGACACGACCGCTCACGGTGCCCTCGTCACGCGGTCGTCCGCCCTCTGCGTCGTCGCGCCCACTCCCGAGCAACGTGACCACGACGACCCCGCCGATACCGAGCGAGATCGCGATCAGCTTGCGTCGTGTCAACGACTCACGCAAGAAGATCGTGGCCAGAATCAACACGAAGATCGTGTTCGACTGGTTGAGGATCGCCGCTCGGCTCGAAGAGGCGTGCTTGAACCCGAGCGTCCAGAATAGCAACGCGACGTAGGTTCCGAGGATCGAGCCCGGAATCGACCACATCCAGACCGCCGACGGACGGAAGCAATCGAACAGATGCCGCGCGTCTCGCCGGAGCAGCGGAAGTGCGGCCAGCGTGAGCACCGCCCCAAACGTCCGGACCGCCGACGCCCAGAACACCGAGACGTGCGCGACGATCGGGATGAACATCATCACGCCGACGGCGAGCGACACCATCGCCGCCGCGCCGCACGCGATTCCCACGATCATGTCCTTGCGCTCGGCCCCTTCGCTGCGCGGCGACGCGATCAGAAACAACGCCGCGAGAATGAGTGCGAGCCCGGCCGCGTCGACGAGCGTGAGCGTCGCATCGGGCAAGAACAGGAAACTCAGCAAGATGATCGACGGGCTGTAGAGGCACTCGACGATGGAGTTCAGCCCCGCGCCCAATCGATTGAGCCCGTAGAAAAAGAGCGTGTCGGAGAGCGTGATCCCGATGATGCCCGAGAGCAACAACACGACGTACTCGGCCACGGGGCGATCGGGAAGCAGCGGCTCGCCGAGAACGAACAGCGTCAGCACGAGCAAGACGAGCGACAGGGTGGTCTTGAAGAGATTGAGGGCGAGCGGCGGCATGCGCTCGCCGCTCAGCTTGAACAAGATGACCGCCATGGCCCACGTGACGGCGGCCCCGAGGGCGAAGAACTCGCCGAGGCTCATCCTCGGGCTCGGCTCTCGGCCTCAGGCGCACTCGCTCCGGAAGGTGCCGCTCCCTTCGACGTCGCGGCGGCGATGTCGGGCATTTCGCACGCGCACAACTCTTCGAGCACGAGTGCGAGCGCTTGCGTCCCGCAGCGGCCGTGGCCCTTGGCGACGAGGCTCGTGTAGAGCTGGTGCGCCAACGCGAGGCCCGGCAGCACGAGGTCACGCCGCGCGGCCTCGTCGAGCGCGATGCGCATGTCCTTCACGAAGTGCTCGACGAAGAAGCCGGGGTCGAAATCGCGGCGCAGGATACGCGGCGCGTAGTTGTCGAGCGACCAGCACCCGGCGGCGCCCTTGCCGATCGCCGCGATGAGTTGCTCGAGATCGAGCCCGGCGCGATAGCCGTACACGAGGCTCTCGACCATGCCGATCATCGTCGTCGCGATGAGGATCTGGTTCGACATCTTCGTGTGCTGCCCCGATCCGGCCGGACCGAGATGGAGGATGTTCTTGCCGAGCACCTCGAAGACGGGCCGAACCGCGCGTACCGCGTCCTCGTCGCCGCCCACCATGATCGACAGGCGCGCCTCGCGGGCCCCGACGTCGCCTCCCGAAACCGGCGCATCGATGGCACCGACGCCGCGTGTCCCGGCCGCTTCGGCGATCTCGATCGCGAGTGACGGCTCGCTCGTCGTCATGTCGACGACGACCGCGCCCGGCTTCGCGGCCGCGACCGCGCCGTGTTCGCCGAGCATCACCGATCGAACGTCGGTGGGCAACGCCACGATGCTCAAGACGATGTCGGCGTCGGCCGCCACCGCAGCCGGATCGGCGGCCCAGGTAGCACCGCGATCGACGAGCGGATCGGCTTTCGAGCGCGTGCGCGAAAAGACGGACACGTCGTACCCGGCATCGATCAGGTGGCCGCACATCGACGCGCCCATGACGCCGGTTCCGATCCAGCCGATGCGCGTCGATCCGGGCGCGGCAATGGGAAAGCGCACGCTCAACCGACCCTCGCGGCAGTCTCGCTCGCGGCGTGGATCTCCTGCAACGATCGGACGTGCAACACGCCCTCGCGCAGGCTGCGGATGCCTTCGACCGCGGCGCGCGCGCCCGAGAGCGTGGTGATCGCGAGGATCCCGCATTCGTAGGCCGTGCGACGCATCGCCCTCTCGTCTTCGTAGCTCGTCTTGCCGAGCGGCGTATTGATGAGCAGGTCGATCTCGCCGTTCTTCATGTAGTCGACGATGTGCGGCCGACCTTCGTTCACCTTGAAGACCGTCTCGACCGCGATGCCCTCGCCGCGCAGCGTTTCGGCCGTACCCGTCGTCGCGTAGAGTCGGAAGCCGAGCTCCGACAGGTCACGCGCGATGGGAACGACGTTGCGTTTGTCGTTGTCGTTCACCGAGACGAAGACCGAGCCGTTCGCGGGCAACGTCACGCCCGTGGATTGCTGCGCCTTCGCGAACGCGATTCCGAAGTTGGGGTCGTAGCCCATCACCTCGCCCGTACTGCGCATCTCCGGGCTGAGGCGGGCATCTGCCCCCTGCAGCTTGTCAAAGGGCAGCACAGACTCCTTTACAAAGAATCCATTGACGGCCGGGGTTTCCAAAAAGCCCAGTTCCGTCAATGTTTTACCCGCCTGCACCTGGGCCGCGATTTTCGCAACGGGCATGCCGGC
>JAUIME010000936.1 GCA_030433195.1 bacterium | reverse complement strand
GTGGGTTCGGGGAAGAGGACGACTACTCGTATCGGGTGCGGGACGCGGGGTTCCAACTCGCGATCGCCGATCACTTGCTCGTGTGGCACAAGAAGAGCAAGAGCTTCGGCGCGGAAGCAAGGGATCGACTCGCGAAGACGGGAAAGAAGACACTACAGAAGAAGTACGGCGTCGATCGGATGCGCGCCGACGCCGACGCGGCGCGACATCATCGAGCCTTGCGAACCCTTCGACATCGCGTTCGCAAGGCGGCCGAGTCGATTGGCTTCCACGTGAGCGAGGATCGATCGGGACGCGGATCCGCGACGGGTTATCCGCCGCCCGCTCCGAGTCGGATCGCGACGGGGGATGCGCTTCCGAGCGTGACGTACGTGCTGCCGTCGTTGCGGATTCGCGGCGGTGTGCTCTCGGTCGTCCAGATCGTGAACGGGTTGATTCGGACCGGTGTCGACGCGAAGCTCGTTGCGGGCTCGCGGCGCAGCGAGGTGGATCCGTGGCAGTTCGAGCGCGAACCGGTGGTGCTCCCCCCGGATGCCGGACTCGACGCGTTTCCCGAGAGCGACATCGTCGTCGCGACGCATTGGAGCACCGTCGATCGCGCCGTTGCGGCCGTTCGTGCAGGACGGGCACGCCACGCCGTCTATCACGTGAACGACTTCGAGCCGTGGTTCTTCCCGGCCGACGATCGCGAGAGTCGTGACGGAGTGCTCGCGAGCTACGACCGCATCGAGCATCGCATCGCCACGTCGCATTGGTTGCGGGACCGGCTCGCGGAGACGGGCCACGACGCGACCGTCGTCCCCATCGGCATCCGGCTCGATCTCTTCTATCCACGAGACATTCGACGCGGCGCACATAAACGGCTCCTCGCGTTCACTCGGTTCGATTCGCCGCGGCGAGGATTCGTCAACACGATCGAGGCTTTGCGCCTCGTGCGGGAGGCGGATCCCGAAGTCGAGATCGTTCTGTTCGGTGAGGACCTCTCGACGTTCCGGCTCCCGTTCGACGCCTCGCTGGCGGGCGTCGTCGGGGAGCCCGAACGGTTGGCGGAGCTCTACTCGTCGGCGGACCTCTTCGTCGACCTGTCGAACTTCCAGGGTTCGGGACGTCCGGCGCTCGAAGCGATGGCGTGTGGCACGCCCTGCGTCGTCACGGATGTCGGCGGCGTCAACGAGTATGCCCGCCACGACGAGAACGCGGCTCTCGTCGCGCCCGGCGACCCGGACGCGGCGGCCTTCGAGATCGTGCGCGTCCTTGCGGATGCGCAGCGGCTCGAGCGCTTGCGGCAGGAGGGCTTCCGCACGGCGTCACACTTCGGCGCACACGACGAGGTACAACGGCTCGTTGCGTACTTCGGAGCGGTCGTCGGTCGAATCGAGCAAGCGCGCATGTCGAACGCCTGACGTCTCGCACCCGAATCAGGCGGATTCGCGTCCCCACAGGCGGGCGAGCTCGAGCAGTACGCGTACGCACATGTCCATCTCTTCGACGCTCGTCCACTCGAGCGGCGAGTGCGGATTGTGCTGTCCGGTCGAGAGGTTCGGAGTCGGAAGTCCCTTCTCGGTGGGCGCCGATCCGTTGGTGCCGCCGCGAATGATGGTGATCTCGGGATCGAGGCCGGCGGCTCGCAGCGCTTCGATACCGAGCTTCAACGCGCGAGGCTCGCGTTCCATGCCGTCGCGCATGTTACGGTACTGGCGCTTCACGTCGACGCGGATCTCGGCTTTCGGATGACGCCGGCGCAGATCGTCG
>JAUIME010000935.1 GCA_030433195.1 bacterium | reverse complement strand
GCGATCGAGATCGTCGAGCGCGAGGGGTCGCAGCCGCACCGCGTAGCTCACGGCGCTCCGTCCGCGATCGCCTCGCTCCGATCGCGATTCCGGCGTCACGGCTCGATCCCGCCGATCACGCCTCGCACCGCTTCGAGGATCCGCATCATGTCGACGGCGTCGTAGCGCTGGTCGCACGGCAAGAGAACGAGCTCGCGAGCGAGCGTCGCGCTCGCGGGGAAGCGTTCGAGAATCGACGCGTCGAGCTTCCAACCGTCGAACGCGAGGATTCCCTCGGAGAGGAGCGCGTTGCGTACGGCGTCGGCGTCTCGCGTCCGTAGGGCGAACGCATACGGCACCGCGGGCTCGTCCTCGGCGAACCAGGCGTACGAAGCCAAGCCGTCTCGCAGGACGGCATGGTTCGCCGCGCGTCGCCGTGCGATCGCGTCGAAGTCGATCCGCACGAGGACTTCTTCGGTGATCGCGCTCATGCGATGCGGAACCGTCGGCACCGCAGCCTCGGCGGCGCGCGACAGTCCGAACCAGTCGGACTCCACGGCGCGGCGGTCGTACTCGCCTCGCAGTCGGCACGCTTCGAGCGCGTTCGACCACCAGTCGGGCGGCGCCGGGGCGAGGTCGCCCGCCGCGAGCCCGAGTCGTTCGGATCCCGCTTCCGTGAGCGACAGCAAGCCGCCATCGGGCACGCCGACGATCTTGCGAGGGCTGCGCAGCACGAGATCGGATGCCGTGCCGATTGCGGTCGCTTCCCAAGTGTGGCAAGCGTCCTCGACCACGATGGCGCCACGCGCGCGAAGGGCCGTCGCGAGCGCGGCATCGATCGGTCTTCCGAAGTACGCGATGAGCACGACGATGTCGCCCTCGCCGACGCCGTCGATCCACGCAGAGTCGCAATGCAAGCGTTCGTCGACCGCGAAGTACGTCGGCGCGACGCCCGCATCCCGCGATGCGGCCGCGAGTGCCGGCGACGCGAACGCGGGCAACCAAACGGCGGTCGGCTCGGCTCGCTCGATCACGAATCGCAAAGCGCCGCGCGCGCTCGCGAAGGCGATCGTGTCACGTCCGTCACGCAGACCGAACGGACGCTCGCCACCGATCCGCGTCGGTTGTTCGAGACCGAACGGACCGCCGACCAGCCGCGGCGTGTCGTACGCAAGGCCGACGTCGTGCGACGCATCGCCGTGGGGCTCGCTCTCGAGATCGCCGATCGTGTCGTGCATCGAGATCGCGTCCGGCGCCGTCGATACCGAACGGCCCTCCGGCGAGCCATCGGCGACCTCCGTCTCGCGTGCCTTCTCGAGCGCCGCGTCCAATCCACCGAGCTCGGAGATCGCGGCCGCGAGTACCGAGGCTTCGAACTTCGAGCGCCGAGGATCGCGACCGTCGAGGACCGATCGACGCGACGTCTCCGCACTGTCTGATCGCGGAGACGTGGTCGACGTGCCGTTCGCTCGCGATGCCGTGCCTCGTCCGCGAGACCGCGACGATCGTCCGAATCCCGGAATCCCTGCCCCACCGCCGAGTGTGACGTCGGTGCCGTCGCGCATCGCGGTGAGCACGTCCTCGAGTTCGCCGTCGTCGAGCGAGGCGAGACCCGCGTGACACGGCAAACACACGATTCGCTCGAACAGATCGGTGGCGAGCAGAGCGTCGTCCGAAAGCGGTCGGTAGTACTTGCGCACCGTCACCGCGGGGTTCGTGAGCCGCTCGAGCGGCGTCTTCCGGGGCAGCAGGATCGGCACGTGCGCGGGCAGATGCACGCCC
>JAUIME010000147.1 GCA_030433195.1 bacterium | reverse complement strand
GCTTGAGCCTCGTCGTGTCGCCGCCGAGCTTTACTTCGGCGCTGTAGACCTTGAGGTCGGGGTTCATCCACCACTGCGCGCTGTCGGGCAGCGGCGCGACGAACTTCACGCGCGCGGGGAACACCTCGTCGGCGAACGCATCGACCTTCACGTAGGCCTTGAGGTTCTCGGTCACGCGGTCGTAGGCCGACTCGTGGATCTTGATCTTCGCGATCATGTTCGTGACGTCGGGCAGCTTGAAGATCGTCTGGCGCTCGCGCACCGTCGATCCTTCCTCGATCGGCTCCGAGTTGCTGCGTCCGAACGAGCTCGACGAATTGTTGTAAACGAGCAGCCCGCTCTGCGGCGCGACGATGTTCGCCTTCGAGATCTGGTCGTCGAGCTTTTCGAAGCGCTCCTTCTCGAGCTCGAACGTGGCGTTCTTCGACTTCAGGTCGGCTTCGGACTGCACGACTTCACGCTCGACGTTCTTGATGACGCGTTCGAGCGCTTTCTCGGCTTCCTCGAGGTTGGAGCGATACGTCTCGAGCTCCTTCTCGCGCGTGTACTTTTCGAGCACTTCGAGGTCGGTCATCGCGAGGTTGAGGTCGATCTCACGCTTGGTCACCGCGAGCTGGTCCGCTTCGAGCTCCTGCTTCGTGATGAAGCCCTTCTCTTCGAGCTTCTGGCTCCAGTCCGCCTTGTCGCGCGCACGCTTGAGTTCTTCCTCGGCGATCGTGATGTTGGCGTTGGCGGTGGCCTTGCGTTGCGGCCAATCGCCTTCCTCGTACTTCTTGAGGTCGATGCGCGCGAAGTACACGTCGAGTTCGGCTTGCTTGGTGTTGCTCTCTCCGTCGGAGAGGAGGATTTCGTGCGTCTTCTGGGCGGCGATGTACGTGGCCTTGGCGCGTTCGAACGTGATCTCTTGCGCGATGCGGCGCTCGACGAGCTCCGACGCGTCGAGCTCGCACAAGACGTCGCCCTTCTTCACGAAGGTTCCTTCGGGAACGAGCTTGAGGATCTGCACGCGGCCTTCGAGCCAGCTCTTGATGTCGATCGAGTTGCCGGACTCGAGGCTGCCGCTCTCGACGACCGAGATGCGCAAGTCGTCGCGCTTGACGTCGTAGTAGAGGTCTTCGGGGGAGCCGGTCGCGATCGCGGTGCCGCCACCCCGCATCATGAAGAACCCGCCGACGAGGACGGCGACGACGATCAGGCCGCCGACGAAGAGCCCCGAGCGTCCACGCTTGGGCGCGGGCTTGAAACGAGTGGGCTCCGGCTTGTGGCGATCACTCTTCGAGGGAGGCGAAGCGGTCGGTGCTTGCGTCATACGACAATCCTTCCTGATCGATGTAGAGGAGTCCCATGTCGCGCAGAAGCTCGAGACGCGAGATCGTGTGGTCGGTGAGGGCTGCGGTCAGGCCGTCCTGCGTTTCGAGGAGGGCCTCCTGCGCTTCGAGGAGGTCACGCGTGCTCGCGCGTCCGGCTTGTTGCAAGAGCTCGGTACTCTCGACGCGGCGTTCCGCGAGCTCGAGAGCGACGAGCTGGATCCGGTAACTCTCCTCGGTGCTCGCGAGGTCGCGCAACGCCGCGCGTACGTCGAATTTTACGTTGTCTTCGGCTTGGTCGTAGGTGCGCCGTGCGCGCTCCAAGCTGATGATCGACGAGCGGTACGCGTTGCGTTCGGACTTGCGGTCGAACGGCAGATCGAGATCGGCCGTGACGAGATAGCTCCCGTCGCCGAATTCGAGTGCTGCGAGTTTGTTGTCTTCGTTGTCGACGTTGGCCGAGAAACCGATGGAGAGCGCCGCCCGAAGGGCGTCTTCGGTCACGTTGACGCGTCGCTCGGCATCTTCCACGGAGTCGCGCGTGTTGGCGAGGTCGAGGCGGTTCGCGATCGCGTAGTCGACCGCGCTCTCGCGATCGATCTCGATGATCTCGATGCCCTCGGCGGCGAGCGACGAGGCCTGCGTCGGATCGATCTCGATCACGACGTCCGGCGGCAGGCCGAGCGTGATCTTGAAGCGGTCGAGCGCGGTCTCGTAGCTCTGGGTCTGGTTGACCCAGCGGTCGCGCGCGCGGAGCTCGTCTTGCTCGGCCTGGTCGACCTGGAACTGCGGCGTGCGGCCCGCCTCGGCGAGCGCCTCGATACGTTCGCGCGACCGCACGAGGCTGTCGTAATTCGTGCGGGCGTTGTCGACTTGGTCGCGCGTCTGGAGGACGCGGTACATGTCGGATGCGATGCGCACCGCGAGCTCGCGCTTGAAGCGCTCGAACGAACGGATCGCGTAGATGGCGTCGCGCTCGGCCTGCGTGAGCGGTTCGAGCACGATCGAGCGTCCGGCGCCGCGAAGCAGCGGCTGCGTGATCGCGAAGCTCAGGAACGATCGCGCGGATTCGTCGCGGTCGCCGACCAGCGTCCGGAACAACGTCGCACCGATGTCGAAGAAGACCGAAGCGCCCGAGGCCAGATTGCGCGTGAAGCCGGCGTCGGCCGAGCCGCTCACGGAGCGCTCCTCGGGCAGGTCTTGGCCGGCCGTTCCCGAGAGCATGCCGAAGTAGCGGTTGTTGAAGAGGTGGCGTTCGAACGTGAGATTCAGCGCGGCGAGGTAGACGTTCTCCTTCTCGCGCTGGTAGTCGCGTGAGTTCTCGGCCGCGACTTCGAGGCAAGCCGCGAGGTCGAGCACGAGCGCATCCATCTCCGGCGCAGCGCGACGCTCGGGGCCGTCGTAGGGATCCTGCGCGCCGAACGTGATCGTCGATCGCGCGTTTGAGGTGATCGAAGCCCGCACGAACGCTTCGACCTGGGGGCCGCTCGGAACTTCGGTTCCGCTCGATTCGTGGGGATCGACCTCACCTTCGGCCTCGGCGAGAGCCTCGGCTTCGCGGGCTTGGCGTCGAAACTCCTCGAGCTGCGCGAGCAGGCGGGCGCGGAGCGGATCTTCGGGAGGCTCGATCGTGAAATCGGTGGCCTCGAATCCCGCCTCTTGGCGCTTGTCGGCGATGATGTCGTAGACCTCGTCGTCGGCATCCTCACGGTATTGCGAGGCGCTGCAGGCGCTCAGCGCGAGGAGCGCGGCCGAGGCGAGGCATCGGGCGGCGTGCCGGCGGGCGTGAGAACGCATCGGGCGAGGGCTCGTATCACCGGTCGGCCCTTCGACTTCGCGACGGGGGCGTCGCGGAGTCCCTTCATCGAATAGGATCGACGTCACTTCAGTTCTTCCTCTCGCGTCACGGTCGTGAGTCGACGCCGGGCGAGCCCGGAGCCACTCGCGAATCGCTGGTATACGGGCGAGGGCGTCGATCGGTGCGGCATGTCCGTCGAGATCGTCGAGTCTTCCCGCGCAGCCCCGTACCCGCGTCGCGGGAACGAGGTGTAACATGTTTTCTGACATATGAGTAGGGGAGGTCTGCCGACGCCCGGGCGCGACGTGTCCGTGGCGCTCGAACGGTTCGACCTCGCTCGAAAAAAGGCCGATTCGTCCGACGAATCCGAGGCGGCTCCAGGCCACGGTTCTTGCGATTTCCCCCGAGTCGTCTCCGAGAATCCGCAACGAGGTCCGAGGCCGCGCGGCGAGCGTCGATGGGGCCCGGATCGCGAAAAATCGCCTTTTTGCCTCAATCTTCAAGTGCTAGGGTCCGATCCAGTTGGCCCTGGGATTATCTGAGAAGCATCACTCTTTTATCGCCTGTTGCGTCGCTCCCCATTCCTTTCTGACGAACGGGTCCCATCACATGAATTCAAGACGCCGCGTTGCGGCGGCTCTGGCCGCGCTCTGCCTGTGGTCCGTGCTCGCCGTGGTGATCCAGTTCCCTGCTACGGCGATCTTCGAGTCGTCTTGGCGTGTTGTCGAGGCCTCGGAGGCCGGGAACGATCGAGACCGGGGCATGCCCCGAGCTCGTACTCTCGATCGGGGCGACGACCCCGATACGGAGTCGAACGGTGCGCCGTTCAACGTCCCGCTGGTCGTGCATGAGCTTCGTCCGACGAGCGAGGTGGGTTTCGACCGAATTCAGGAACCCGTTTCGGTCGGCTTCCCGTTGCCCGAGGACGCGGCCGTCTTCGACGTCTCCGAGCTCGTGCTCGTGGGCGCCGACCGTGCGCAGTTCCGTCCGCTCGGCTATTGGGAGTCGGGGGCCCTCAAGTGGGTTCTCGTCGACTTCCTCGCGACGGTTCCGGACGGCGGCACGCTCGACGGCCTGTTCGTCACCCGAGCCGAGACGCCGGTGCCTTCGGAGCCGATCGCGGTCGAGCGGGAGAACTCGATCGTGATCGAAACGGGCGCCATGCGCATGACGCTCGCTCGCGAGGGGGCCCATCTGATTCGCAGCGTGACCGTGGACGGCCGTACCGTCGTTCACGGCGACGATGCGTTCTCGCTCAGCGCCCTCGGCCTCGACGGTGTCGAGTACCTCGCGACCGTCTCGGAGGACCTCCGAGTCGAGCTCGTCGAGAACGGTCCCGTGAAGGCGGTGGTCCGGGCGCGCGGTTCGCATCGGTCGGTGTCGGGCGGGCACCTGTTCGACTTCGAGCTGAAGCTCACGGCATTCCGCGGCCAGCACTTCGTTCGTGGCGAGTACACGCTGAAGAACGGTTCGAAGGAATCGCGGCGCCACGTGCGTCACCGCGGTATCCGACTGCGACTCGAGACGGCGATGGCGGAAGGGTCGGTGCGCTACCGCTTCGCGACGCCGGGCGGGACCAACGAGGTTTCCGGCGAACTCGCTGAGGAGTCGACGGCGTCGTACTTCATCGGCTACAACCACTCGAAGCAAGACGGCGCGAAGGTCGTTCGCCGCGATTGGCCCAACGACGGCTGGATTCCGCCGTTTCCTTACGATTTCAACACCAAGCGATTCGAGCACGAGGGCTATCGCGTCACGGTCGACGGCGCGACGGTCTCGAACATCGATCCGGGTCCGTACCGCGAAGTCACCTTCACGGACACCTGGGACGATTCGGGGCTCGGCGTTTCGACGAGCGTCCGCTTCGCGTCGCGGTACTGGCCGGTCTCGTTCGACAGCGAGGGCGACGGCACGGTGACGGTCGGGCTGTTCTCGGACAAGTACGGGGCCGTGCACACCGTCAACTACCTGCAGCACGAGACGCGCGAGTTCACGCTCGACTTCCACGGCTCGATCGACCACGGGTACTTCCGCGCGTTCAACGAGACGTTCCCTCTCATCGCGCGCGTTCCGAACATGGAGTACTGGAACCGGTGCGCGGTGTTGCCCGACAAGCTCGTGAGTCTCGGCGAGGTCAACTCGTTCTTCCGAGATTACGGCATCGACCTGCAACTGTATCCGAAGAACGAGCCGTTCTACACGGTTCGCTACTGGGACGCGGGGCAGGGCGGCGGCAACAACCAGCTCGACATCACCTACCACGATCTCGTGCGCTTCTGGCGAACGGGTGACAGCGGAGCGTTCTTCCGCGCAAAGGCGTGGGCCGACTACCGCTCGGACTGGGCCGTCATCCACTCGGACGACTGGGTCTACTGCACGAACGGGGATCCTCGATTCCCGCAGTACCACGTTCAGAACGAGGGCGAATTCCTGGTCGCGAACGGCCACATCTTCGACAACCAGCATCGCCACGACCGCGGCCTGCCCCTCATGTACTACTTCACGGGCAATACGCGCTATCTCGAGTCGTACCTCGAAGAGACCGAAGCGGTAGCCTTGAACGATCGTGTGTCGTTTCAGTACCTCAACACGCGCGTGCAGGCCATGCTGCTCAAGGACGGGATGCGAGCGTACCGCTTCTTGCAGGAAGTGGAGCCGCTCGTCGACTTCGCAGGCGAACGCGGTTTCGATCGTCACGACGTCTATGGTTACTTCCGCGACTACCTGCGCAAGATCCTCGATGCTCGCTACGACGTGAACGAACGTTGCTCGAACGTGCAACAGAAGGGCTGGAGTGACGAGCCCGGCCGCGCCGTGCGCGATCCTCGGCGGTTCTGGTTTGCGGGTGGAGACCGCGAGCCGAACCGCGAGCCGAAGTTCCACATCTTCAGCATGTTCCCCGATGCGCTGCAGAACTACGAGTTCTTCGCACCCCAGGGAGATCCCAACGTCGAAGAGATGCGGCTGCGCGTTCTCGACCTCGAGCACTACTTCTGGACCGCGCTGTTCTCGGACTGCCCTGACGATTCGAGCAGCTCGTCGATCGGCGACATCTACGTGCACGTCTTCGACGGCGATTGCGAGATCCCGGCCCTTCCGGCCTGTGCGGTCGGTGACGACTTCCACTCGGCGTACGCGCTCGAAGCCTTCGCCTATCGAATCACCGGCGACCCGACGTACTTGAGTCACGGGCGCAGCTTCATGCTCGGTCAGCACTACGGAAGTCAGCAACTCGTGAACTTCAACGCGTACCGCACCGACTTCTTGAACTTCGTGCATCTGCACCGAGATCACGTCCCCGATACGGATCCGCCGTCGACGCGCGCGCTGCGCTCGACCAAGAAGCACGATCATCCGGTCATCATCAAGTGGGAGACCGACGAGCCGGCGCAGGGCAAGGTCGTCTACTGGACGGATCCGCGCGAACGCATCGAGACCGAGCTTTCGGGCGGGTCGAGCGAACTGCACGCCGTCGCGATGCCCGAGCTGCAGCCGCTCGTCGAATACAACTATCGAGCGGCGAGCCGTGACGAGGCCGGCAACTGGTCGGGGTCACTGCGCAAGGTGTTCGGGTATGACGACTTCTCGACGGATACGCTGCGCCATTACGACGTCGTGCGGCGCCGGGGAGGTTCGGTGCGCTACGACGGATCGAGCCAGTCGCTCGCGTTCGACGGCACACCCGAATCGACGGCGGCGCTGACGCTGCGGCGCTCGGAAGCGTCGGCGGGTGGAGTCGTGTCCTTCGACTTCGAAGTCGGGGAGGCGCTCGGCGATCGCCCGGTCCTGCGTGTCGCACTGCTCGAGAGCGCCAATACGTATTACGAAGTCACGGCCTTCCGTCGGGCCGAGGGGCAAGAGCCGAAGGTTCGCCTCCGCAAGGTCATCGACGGCAACGTGATCAAGGTTCGCATGTTCGATCGCAACGCGTTCGCGCGCGGCGAGGTGCGCATGCGCTTCAAGTTCCGCCGCATCGAGTTCGGCGTGGAAGAGCGCGGCACGGGCGAGTTCCTGGGCATGCGGACCCCGAACGCGCGCCCGATCGACGTGCGGCAGATTCTCATCGACGTACGGCAGATGAGGGGAGGCCTGGACAACCTCCTCGTAGAGTTCGACGGATGACTGGCCGTCGAGCTTCGCGTCCCGTTCCTCTTCGGAGCGGGGTTCGCGATTCGTGAACTCCCGAGAGCCCCGTCGCGCCCCGCGCGACGGGGCTCGTCTTGTTGAATCACGATGCCCTCCGCGCTACACTGACGGCCCCCGGGGAGGTTCACGAAAACCGGGCGGTTCTTTCGCGTGGCTGCACGTCCCCGCGCCTCCCCTCGCTCCGAATCTGGCCGATTTGCGGAGATTCCACCATGATCCGATTCGTGTCCTTCATCGCATTGCTCGTCGTCCTCGCTACGCTTCCGGGCTGCATCTTCGTCGCGGCCGGTGCCGGCGCGGCGGCTGCCGTCGCCGTCACGGGTGACGCAGGTCGAGTCGCGCGGTTTCACGACCGAGCGCAATCCCGAGTTCTACCGCTTCGAAGGCGGATTCGAAGGCAGCTACCTGTGGGTGAACATCTCCCCGCTGCGTTCGGATCGTACGCTGCTGCGCGTGCGCGCGCGCAAGATGAAAGAGGCGCTGCCGAACCTCTCGCTCGCGCGCGAGATCGCGAACGCCACCTCGCTCTCGAGCCTCTCGCGCAAGCCGGCCGCGTCGGAGTAGACGCGCCGACGGACGGAGCTTTCGTAAGGCCGCGCCTGCCGCGGCGCCTGAGCCATGACCACCCGATGCGATGACGACGCCGAGGCCATGACGACTCCGATGCCATGACGACTCCGATGCCATGACGACTCCGATGATGGAGCAGTACACCGCGGCGAAGGAACAGCATCGCGACGCGTTGTTGTTCTTCCGCATGGGCGATTTCTTCGAGCTCTTCTTCGAAGATGCCGAGATCGCGTCGCGGGTGCTCGGGATCACGCTCACGTCGCGCGACAAGGGAGAGAACCCGATCCCGATGGCGGGGATCCCGCACCGCAACCTCGATACGTACTTGCAGCGCGTGATCCGGGCCGGCTACAAGGTGGCGATCTGCGACCAAGTACAAGATCCGCGCGATGCGAAGGGGATCGTCGAGCGTCGCGTGACGCGTGTGGTCACGCCGGGGACGCTCACCGAAGATTCGATCCTCGACGGCAAGGAGTCGAACTTCCTCGTGTCGCTCGTCGTCGAGAAGGAGCATGCGGGGCTCGCTTGGGTCGAACTCTCGACGGGCCGCTTCGTCGTCGCCGAGACTCCTGTCGAGCGGCTCGCCGACGAGCTCGCGAGACTCGGCCCGGCCGAGGTGCTCGCATCGGACGAAGCGCTCGAGAAGCGCTCCGACGTCCGCGACCTCGTTCGTGAGGCGACGGAAGCACCACTGACGCGGTATCCCGAGTGGGTATTCGGCCGCGAACATGCGTACACGACGCTGCTCGATCACTTCGCGGTGCAGTCGCTCGACGGCTTCGGCTGCGACGAGCTCGCGCTCGGCGTTCGTGCGGCCGGCGCGGCGCTGCACTACTTGCGGGAAACGCAGAAGACCGAACTCGCGCACCTGCGACGTCTCGACACCGTGCGCGACGGCAAGGCGATGGAGCTCGACCGCGGCACGGTCGCGTCGCTCGAGCTCGTGACCCCCTCGCGTCGGTCGTCGAGCAAGAGCGCGGCGCACACGCTACTCGGCGTACTCGACGAGACCGAGACGGCCATGGGCGCGCGGTTGCTGCGCGCATGGGTGCTCGCGCCGCTCGTCGATCTCGCCGAGATCCGCGCGCGTTCGGAGGCCGTCCGTGAGCTCCACGCCGACACGGCGCGGCGCGCGACGATTCGCGACCGTTTGGCGGGCGTGTACGACATCGAGCGCATCACGGCGCGCGTCGGAACGGGACGCGCCAACGCGCGCGATCTCGTCGCGCTCGGGACTTCGGCCGCTCGCCTGCCGGATCTCGCGGCGATGCTGACGGCGTCACGCGCGGCCGAGCTCGTGTCGCTGCGCGATCGACTCGACCCGCTCGAAGACGTCGCCGACCTTATCGCGCGCTCGATCGCCGAGGAGCCGCCGATCCAGATCCGTGAGGGCGGCATCATCCGCCCGGGTTTCGACTCGGAGCTCGACGAGATCCGCTCGATCCGCGACGACGGCCAGGCGTGGCTCGACGAGTATCGAAAGACCGAGGCCGAGCGCACCGGAATCTCGACTCTGAAGATCGGCTACACGAAGGTCTTCGGCTACTATCTCGAGGTCACGCACGCGCACAAGGATCGCGTGCCCGAG
>JAUIME010000934.1 GCA_030433195.1 bacterium | reverse complement strand
TCGGGGATCTCACGCGTGACGAGATCGCCGCGCGCAGCGAACCGGGCTCCGATGCGGACGGGCGCGTCGACGCGTGGCTCGCGGAGCTCGTCGAGCGGCGGCGGATCGCGGCGGTGCGGATCGCGGGCGAGTCGCGCTACGTCGCGGCCGAGGATGCGGCACGCTACCGCGACGGGCTCGGAGTCGTGCTGCCGCAAGGGTTGCCGGAGGCGTTTCTCGAGCGCGCCGACACCGCGCTCGTCGATCTCGTAGGCCGTTACGCGCGGACGCACGCTCCGTTCGGCGTCGACGAAGTGGCCGCGCGGCTCGGCCTCGGCACGGCACCCGTCACCGACGTGCTCGGTCGGCTCGTCGAGGCCGGACGCGTCATGGAAGGGGCGATCACGCCGGGCCGACGCGGCCGCGAATGGTGCGACATCGGCGTTCTGCAGCGGCTCAAGCAGCGATCGCTTGCGCGGCTTCGCAAGCAAGTCGCGCCTGTCGCGACGTCGCGGCTCGCGAGTTTCCTCGTCGATTGGCAGGGGATCGAGCGACCACGTCGCGGACTCGACGGACTCCTCGACGTGATCGAACAGCTCCAGGGCGCGCCCCTTCCGTTCTCGGCGCTCGAGCGCGACATCCTGCCGGCGCGCGTCGTCGACTATCGGCCGAGCGACCTCGACGAGCTCGCGGCCGCGGGCGAGATCGTCTGGCGCGGAGTCGAGTCGATCGGAACGCACGATGCGCGCGTCGCGCTGTACCTCACCGATTCGTACGCAAAGCTCGCGCGCGAGCCGGAAGCGCTCGACGATGCGAATGGCACGGTCCGCGACGCCAAGAGCGAGGCGGCGAAGCCCGACGCGAACGGCGAAGAAAGCGACGGCAACGGATCGCCTTCCGAGAGCACCGCCGACTCCGACTTGCGCGCCCGAGTGCGGGCGTACTTGGCCGAGCGGGGGGCGTCGTTCTTCGACGACCTCGTCAACGCGCTCGGAGCGTTCCGTGACGACGTGCACGGCGCGCTGTGGGAGCTCGTGCTCGCGGGTGAGGTGACGAACGATACGTTCGCTCCGCTTCGGTCGCGGCTCGGTGAAGGCCGTGGCTCGGGGCGAGGTTCGCGCGGCGGTCGGCGCGCCGATCGACGCACGCGCGGAGGCGATCGCGGGGTGCATCGATTCCGGTCGCGTCGCGCACCGCGCATGGCCGGATCGGAGGGCCGGTGGTCGTTGCTTCCGGGCGCCGACACGCTCGCGCCCCCGACCGAGCGTGCGGCCGCGACCGCGACGCAACTGCTCGAACGATACGGCATCCTCACGCGCGAGATGGTGCTCGCGGAGGGTGTGCCCGGCGGTTTCGCGCAGCTCTACCCGGTGCTTCGCGCGATGGAGGAGGCCGGGAAGATCCGACGCGGCTACTTCGTCGCGGGTCTCGGCGCGGCGCAGTTCGCGGCGCCCGGCGCCGACGATCGATTGCGCGACACCGAGGTCGACCCGCAGAACGACGACGTCGACGACGATGTTCGTCCCGATCCCGAAGATGCGTCGTTCGAGTCCGACGACGCATTCGATGCGGGCGATTCCGTGGCCACGGCGTCGAAGCCCGACCTCGGCGCTACGCACGTGCTCGGCGCCACCGATCCCGCGAACCCCTACGGCGCGTCGCTTCGCTGGCCGGAGTCGGATGCCGAATCGCGGCCACAGCGCGTGGCGGGCGCACGCGTCGTGCTCGATGCGGGCGAACTCGTCGGCTACATCGGCCGCACGCGCGATCGGTTGCTGACGTTCC
>JAUIME010000933.1 GCA_030433195.1 bacterium | reverse complement strand
ACATCTGCATCATCTCGCTCGACGGCTCATGAATAGTCCGGGTTAGCCGGCGTAGCCCTCGGGATGCGCCTCGAACCAGTCCCATGCGGTGCGCAAGATCGAATCGAGGTCGCCGAAACGCGGCTCCCAGCCGAGCACTTCGCGCGCGCGCTGCGACGACGCCACGAGCGTGCCGGGATCCCCCGGGCGCCGCGGCGCGTCGTCGGCCGGAACCTCTCGCCCCGCGATCACGGCGAGCCGCTCGAGAACCTGTCGGATCGAATGTCCCGTCTCGTTCCCGAGGTTGAATCGCGCGCTCTCGCCGCCCTTCGCCAAGTATTCGAGACCTCGGATGTGCGCATCCGCGAGATCGAAGACGTGAATGTAGTCGCGCACGCACGTGCCGTCCGGCGTGTCGTAGTCCGTGCCGAAGACCTTGAGCGGCGGGCGCCGATCCATCGCGGCCGCGATCGCGAGCGGGATCAGGTGCGTCTCGGGATCGTGATCCTCGCCGATCTCCCCATCCGGGTCGGCCCCGGCCGCGTTGAAGTACCGGAAGATCACGTAGCGCAAGCCGTAGGCATGCGCGTAGGCGCCGAGCATCTGCTCGACCATGAGCTTGCTTTGCCCGTAAGGATTGATCGGCGCCTGCGGATGCGTCTCGGTGATGGGGACGGATTCCGGCACTCCGTACGTCGCCGCGGTCGACGAGAAGATGAACTTGCCGACGCCGGCCTCGCGCGTCGCCTGCAGGAGGTTGAGCGTGTTGGCCACGTTGTTGCGGAAGTACTTCTCCGGGTTCTCGACCGACTCGCCCACGTAGCAGTGCGCGGCGAAATGCAGCACGCCCTCGATCGGATGCTTCGCGAAGACGCCGCGGATGTCGTCGAGCGACGCGAGATCGCCCTCGACGAACGTGCCGCGAACCGCGGCCCGGTGTCCCTCGCTCAAGTTGTCGAACGTGACGGTCTCGTACCCCGCGTCCTGAAGCCGTTTGACGCAGTGGCTGCCGATGTAGCCCGCTCCCCCGGTGACGAGAATCATGGGATGGATCCCTCGTGGCTGTCGTGGCGAGCTCGACTCGTGCGCGCGGCACGAAGGCCGCCGAGACGAGACCCGCTCCGTGGCGAGATTCCGCTCTCCCGGACGAGCGGCTGCGGGATGATACTGGACGCTTCCGCGCGAGGCAACCCGCGCCGGTTCGCGCGATCAGTCGACGGCGATCCGCCGCAGCGCATCGAAGAAACCGGGGTAGCTCTTCGCCGTGCAGTCGGGATCTTCGATTTCGATCCCCGGCACGACGAGCCCCGCGACCGCGAAGCTCATCGCGATCCGGTGGTCGTCGTACGTCGCGATCGAAGCACCGTGAAGCGGCCGTCCCCCGCGAACCACGAGCCCGTCGTCGCGTTCCTCGACGTCCGCACCGATGCGGCGCAGTTCGGTCGCGGTCGCCGCGATCCGATCGGACTCCTTGTGCCGCAAGTGCGGCGCGCCGAAGATCGTCACCGTCCCAGCATGGAACGCCGCCGCGATCGCCGCGCTCGGCACGACGTCGGGGCAATCACCGAAGTCGAACTCGCGATCGCCGCTCGTCTCGCGTCCGTCGACACGGATCCCGTCTCGCGTCGACGAGACTCGGTGGCCGAGCTGCTCAAAGTCCAAGGGCAAAAGAAAGCCCTCCTCGACATGCGCAAGTACGCCGAAGATGCCGTCGGCCGGCAGAAGCTCGCCGACGATGCCCACAAGAAAGTCTTTGCGATCGTCGACAAAGCGATCCACCCGTCCATCACCA
>JAUIME010000932.1 GCA_030433195.1 bacterium | reverse complement strand
GCTTCACGCTGCCCGACGTGCCCGGGCTGCTGCGCGAGCTGCGGACGTTCGTCGACGGAGCTCGTCCCGCCGACGCGCTCTTTCGCACCAACCACGCGTCGAACTGGCTACCGCTCGGGGGTCGCCAGCCGGCCGATCGCGAGCGCATCCTCGAGACGCTCGACGCCGCGCTCGACGGACGCATTCCGCTGCGAAACCCGGCTCTCCGCGGCCTCTGAGGCGCGCTCCGCGAGCCTCGTCAAGTCCGGCGGCTACGCTTTCCGATGGCAAGGACGAGACGACGAGGCCGCACTCGCGGCCCGCCCCGAGCCGAATCGCACGTACGACTCCGTCCCATGAGCCACGAACCCGACGACTTCGCTCCGATCTTCATCGGCGGCGCCGGACGATCCGGCACGACGCTATTGCGCGTCATCCTCGATTCGCATCCCGCGATCTCGTGCGGCCCCGAACTCAAGGTCCTTCCGCTCGTCGCGGACCTCTGGGCTCGATTTCACGGCGAGCTCTTCCCCACGCTCTCGGCGCATCACCTGACGCAGCCGCGCATCGCCGAGATCTTCGCGACGATGGTGCGCTCGCTCCTCGCCGAAGGGCGGCGCGCGTCCGGCAAACCGCGTATCGCCGAGAAGTCCCCGGACAACGTGTTCTACTTCGCGCACCTCGCGTGCTTGTTTCCCGAGAGCCCGCTCGTCCACGTGGTGCGTGACGGACGCGACGTCGTCTCGTCGCTGCTGCGGCAGGATTGGTTCCATCCCGAGACGAAGGAGCGCGACCCTCGAACCACCGACGTACGGACCGCCGCGCAGTACTGGGTCACGGCGATCCGAGCGGGCCGGCTCGCCGCCGAATCGTCTCGTCACTACGTCGAGGTGCGCTACGAAGATCTCGTGACGTCACCCGAGCCGACGCTGCGGCAGTTGCTCTTCACGATCGGTGAACCCTTCGATGCGAGCGTCCTCACGCACGATCGCCACGCGCACGAGCTCGCGAACGAATCGAGTCGCGACCAGGTCCGCGCGCCGATCCACACGCGTCCGATCGGTGCGTGGCGTACGCGCTTGACCGCCGAGCAGCAGCACGTCGTGCTCGAGGTCGCGGGGCCGACCCTCGAAACGCTCGGCTACGACACCGCGTCGATCGCCTGACCCGCGCGACTCAACCGCGCCGCGCCGTCGCGCCGCGTGTCGGGCGCGCATCCGCATCCGTGAGCAGAAGATCGTTCGCGCGCCACAAATACCAGCTCGCGGCCGTTCGGTACGGCGCCCAGCGCTCGCCGTACGCGCCGAGTGCGCGCGGGGTCGGCAGCTCTCCGCCGTACCATCGCGCGAAGCCCTTGCGCACTCCGTAATCGTCGACAGGGAGGACGTCGGGCCGGCCGAGCCGCGCGATGAGGAACATCTCGACCGTCCACCGCCCGATCCCCCGCACGGTGACGAGACGCTCGACGATCTCGTCGTCGGGCAAGCCCGCGAGCAGCGCGAACGGCGGCACGGTGCCGTCTTCGGTCTTCGCGGCGAGATCGCGAATCGCGGCGAGCTTCGGCCGCGAGAGTCCCGCCGAGCGCAACCTCTCGTCGGAAAACCGCAGGATCTCGCGCGGCGTCGGAACACGCGGCGGTGCGACGAGTGCGCAGACCCGCTCGAAGATCTTCGCGGCGGCGGCTCCCGCAAGCTGCTGGAACACGATCGACCGCAGCAGCATCTCGTAGGCGCCGCCCTCGTCCGAAACGTCGAGCCGCAAAGGACCGACGGCTTCCACGAGCCGCCCCATCAC
>JAUIME010000931.1 GCA_030433195.1 bacterium | reverse complement strand
CTTGAGGCCGTCGAGCTCCTTGTACGCATCGGGCAGGGTCTTGGCGAGCGCCTCGATCGGCTGCGGCGTGCGGATGCCCGCCACCACGTCTTCCCCCTGCGCGTTGACGAGGAATTCGCCGTAGAGCTTCTTCTCGCCCGTCGACGGGTCGCGCGTGAAGCAGACGCCCGTGGCCGACGTGTCGCCCATGTTGCCGAAGACCATCGCCTGCACGTTGACGGCCGTCCCCGAGAGCCCGGTGATGTGGTGGAGCTTGCGGTACTTCACGGCGCGGTCGATGTTCCACGAGTGGAAGACGGCGTCGATCGAGCGGCGGAGCTGCTCGCGGGGATCGGTCGGGAAGTCGCTGCCGGTCTCCTTCTTGTACAGCGCCTTGTAGCGCTCGCACACGGTTTTCAGATCGTCGACCGAGAGGTCGGTGTCCTCGGTGACGCCGGCTTCCGACTTCACGGCCGTGAGGATCTCTTCGAACTTCTCGTGCGACACGCCCATGACGACGTCGCCGAACATGTTGATGAAGCGGCGGTACGCGTCCCAGGCGAATCGCTCCTGGCCCATGCGCTCGGCGATGCCCTTCAGCGTCTCTTCGTTGAGCCCGAGGTTGAGCACGGTGTCCATCATTCCGGGCATCGAGACCGCGGCACCCGAGCGCACCGATACGAGCAGAGGACGCTTGGGATCGCCGAACCCGAGGTCGAGCGTCGACTCGAGGCGAGCGAGCTGCTCGTCGATCTCGCTCTGCAGCGAATCGGGGTATTGGCCGTCGTTTTCGTGGAAATGTGCGCAGGCTTCGGTCGAGATCACGAAGCCGGGCGGAACCGGGATCCCCAGATTGGTCATCTCGCAGAGGTTGGCGCCCTTGCCTCCGAGAAGCGACTTCTGCGCCGCGTCTCCTTCGGCTTTGCCGTCCCCGAAGAAATAGACGAACTTCGTGGACACGTTCGTGGTCATGACTCCTCCTGAAATCGCGAAGTTGCGCAACGTCGGGTCCCGGCTCGCGTCACCGGGAGTGGGAAAGGGTAGGTTTCTGGAAGGGGGCGAGAGGGGCGCTTCCCTAGGCTTCGGGATCCGCGTCGTCGTCCTTTTCCTCTTCATCGGTTTGGAATGCCTCGCGCAAGCCCACGAATTCGAGGACCTTCCATTCGTCCTTGAACTCGATGCCGGCGATCTCGTCGACGTTCGGCTTCCAGCGCTCGGTGATCTCGAAATCGACGACGAGGCGGTCGCCCTCGCGTCGCATGTGGCCCGCGATGCGGTCGTCGGGATCGAGCCACCCGAAGATCGGGTAGGGCTCTTCGTGATCGCCGTTCGCGCGCGGGTGGATTTGCCAGTAGGGCTCGTTCACGAGGACGAACCGGCCCTCGAGCTCACCGTCCGTGAGGATGATCTCGGCGTACTCGGTTCCGTCCGGGCCCATGTACGGTTTCACATCTTGGATCGACGACGCCAGGAATCGCGAGATCTCCTTGCGATATCGATGCTTGAAGTAGTTGCGCCCGACGCGGTACTTCTGCTTGTCGATGCCGTTCGCTTCGAGAAACGTGTACGAGAGGCACTTGAACTCGTAGCTCGGGCTGTTCTCTCGCAACGCGCGCTTGAACGAGTAGTAGGCGCCCTCGGGGGTCGCGAGGGAGAAGTTCTCGACGATCTCGGCCACCGGCGACGGGCAGAAGATCGAGCAGCCCGAAACGAGACACACGAGGATCGACAGGGCGAACCCGCGCGCGATACGGATCGATCGGGTCATGTCTTCAGATTTCGAATCGTCAAGGATCAC